>CAIYGJ010000023.1 GCA_903925705.1 uncultured Actinomycetes bacterium
AAAATACTCATTGGTGGCCATATTGCAGAATTAATTGATTTACCAGGCATTTACGACCTGCACGGCTTTTCTGAAGACGAACATCAGTACGGTGGCGTTGAAGCGGTAACTGGCGATCAGTCTGGTGTTCCAGTAATGCTTAACACTTTGAAGCAACGTCGCGACACTGCACTTGACTTATTGCGTCAGATGCCGGGCGTAAAGGTGCACACTCCAGAAGCAGGTTTCTACTTGTTCCCAGATGTAACCGAAGCAATGGCTAACAAGGGCATCACAGATCTTGGTGACTTTGCCCAGCAGGCGCTGCATGCAACTGGCGTTTCGTTCTGTACTCGTCGTCACTTTGGTCGCCCGCAGGAAGGCGAAAACGAACAGTACATTCGCCTAGCTTTCTCAGGCATCGATAACAGTGACATTTCTGATGGACTTAAGTTCATGGGTGAATGGATCGCTGAATAAATGGCGAAAGTTGTTGTAACTGGCAAGATTCCAACTGGTGGACTCGAGCGACTTAAGGCCGAGCACGAAGTAACTGCTTGGGAAAGCGACGATGCGATTACTCGCGGCGAACTGCTAACCATGGTTGCTGGCGCAGACGCAATTGTTTCGTTGTTGACCGAAAAAATTGATGATGAGTTACTCGATGCTGCCGGACCACAACTGAAGTCAGTCTCTAACGTTGCAGTGGGCTACAACAACATCGATGTGCCAGCTTGTGAAAAGCGTGGAGTGCTTGTTACAAACACTCCCGGCGTTCTGACTGAAGCTACGGCAGACATTGCAATGTCTTTGATTCTTATGGCCACTCGTCGCCTGGGTGAAGGGGAGCGAGTAATTCGCGCGCAAGAGCCTTGGCAGTGGGGAATGTTCTACATGCTTGGCATGGGACTGCAAGGCCGCCAGCTTGGCATCGTAGGAATGGGTCAAATCGGAATTGCTACCGCGCGCCGAGCTAAGGCATTTGGCATGAACATTGCTTACACTCGTCGTTCACCGCTTGAAGATCATGTTGTTGAAGAATTAGACGCAAAGTACATGTCCATGGATGAGCTAATTGAATCCAGCGACATCCTTTCGCTGCATTGTCCGTACTCACCGGCAACCCATCACTTAATGAGCGAGAACCAGTTTGCTCGAATGAAGAAGACTGCATTCTTAATCAATACCGCGCGCGGCCCTATCGTTGATGAAGCAGCTTTAGTAAATGCTTTGAAGTCCGGCGAGATTGCTGGTGCTGGTCTAGATGTGTTCGAAAATGAGCCAATTGTTCATCTAGGATTGCTGGAACTCGATAACGCGGTCTTGATTCCGCATCTGGGATCAGCAACGGTTGAAACACGTGCTGCTATGGCAGACATTGCCGCGACAAATGCGTTAGCAATTCTGGCGGGGACACAAGCACCAAACCTTGTCACCTCGTAACGGATAGTTCACAGTTAGCGCGGTTCGCGCCGATTAAGGCTCGCAAGCCCCGTTCCAATAGACTTTCAACATGTCTAAAGTCCTTGCCTCATTGCCGGTTGGCGAAAAAGTCGGAATCGCGTTTTCTGGAGGACTTGATACCTCGGTCGCAGTGGCTTGGATGCGCAGCAAGGGTGCGATTCCTTGCACCTATACCGCCGACTTGGGCCAGTATGACGAACCAGACATTGACTCGGTGCCAGCGCGGGCCGGTGAATATGGCGCAGAAATATCTCGACTTGTTGATTGCAAGGAAGCCCTAGTTAACGAAGGTTTGGCTGCGATTGCTTGCGGCGCTTTCCATATTCGTTCTGGCGGTAAGCAGTACTTCAACACAACACCCCTTGGTCGCGCAGTAACCGGAACTTTACTTGTGCGAGCCATGCTGAGCGATCAAGTTGATATCTGGGGCGATGGTTCAACTTATAAAGGCAATGACATCGAACGGTTCTATCGTTATGGCCTTCTTGCCAATCCAAACCTTCGGGTCTACAAGCCTTGGTTAGACGCTGACTTTGTTCGCGAGCTTGGTGGCCGCAAAGAAATGTCAGAATGGTTAGTCACAAACAACTTGCCATATCGCGACAGCACGGAAAAAGCGTATTCAACGGATGCAAATATTCTTGGTGCTACCCATGAAGCAAAAACTTTAGAGCACCTTGACGTCTCAATGGAAATTGTCGAGCCGATCATGGGAGTTCGGTTCTGGGATGACTCAGTAAAGATTGCTTCCGAAGATGTGACCATTACTTACAACCAGGGACTTCCAGTTGCCATAAATGGCAAAGAGTTTTCCGACGTTGTTGAATTGATGAAGGAAGCAAATTCCATCGGTGGCCGACATGGTCTGGGAATGTCTGACCAAATCGAAAACCGCATCATTGAGGCCAAGAGTCGCGGCATTTATGAAGCTCCAGGCATGGCGCTGTTCTTTATCGCGTACGAGCGACTACTTAGTGCGATTCATAACGAAGACACAATTGCCAATTATCACGCGGAAGGTCGCAGGCTAGGGCGGTTGTTGTACGAGGGTCGCTGGTTTGATCCACAAGCTCTAATGCTTCGGGAATCCCTGCAGCGCTGGGTTGCCTCAGCGGTGACAGGCGAAGTAACAATTCGCCTACGTCGCGGTGACGATTACTCAATCACCAATACTTGTGGACCAGCACTGAGTTACCACCCAGAAAAACTCTCAATGGAACGCACTGATAATGCTGCCTTCGGTCCCACCGATCGCATTGGTCAGCTAACTATGCGAAATCTTGACATTGCCGATACCCGAGCCAAGCTTGAGCTTTACCAAGCGCAAGGACAGATCGACTCGAAAACCTTTGGACTTGTTGGCGATATGAAGTCTGGCCAATCAAACTCCATCACATCGTCTAAGCCGAATGATGACTCGGACGCTGGCCTAAACCGAGCTGCTTTTGACGCAGGTACCGACTAAGTGCCAAAACAACTCGAGCGCTACGCCCCAGCGTTATTCGTTTTCCTTTGGAGCACTGGTTTTGTTGGCGCAAAGTACATCGTGCCTTATGCCGAACCATTTACATTCTTAACAATCAGATACTTTTTCGCTGCGCTCATTCTTTTTCTTATTGCTGCCGCGTTTAAACAACCCCTAAAACTCACTAAAGATCAATTCAAAGCCTCATTTGCTGTTGGCATGTTGTTGCATGTGATCTATATCGGTGGCGTCTTCTACGCAGTTAGCCTTGGCGTCTCTGCTGGAATCAGCGCGGTAATCGTAAGTATCCAACCAGTTCTGGTGTCACTATTAGCAGTCCCATTGCTAGGGGAGCGCTTGCGCTGGGTGCAAGTCGTTGGTTTGTTTCTAGGCGTTGCGGGCATTGCATTGTTGCTTTTGCCAAAGGTTTTCCAAGGTGATTACACCGCAACAACTTCACTCACAGGAATTTTCATTTGCGTTATTGCACTGCTTGGAACGAGTGGTGGCTACTTAGTGCAAAAGAAACTTGGCGGCGAGATCCCATTCCTGAGTGGAACTGGAGCTCAATATGCAGTTAGCGCAATCGCGTTTGCAATCCTTTCCTTTTCGACAGAAGATCAGATCATCCAATGGGTGCCACAATTCTTCTTTGGCTTAACTTGGATTGTCTTGATGCTTTCAATCGCTTCTATTGTTTTGCTTTATGGCATGTTGCGCACTGGAAGCGCCAGCAAAGTATCGAGTTTGTATTACTTAGTTCCGCCGACCGCAGCTGTTCAGGCTTACTTTTTGTTCGATGAGGTTATTGCTCCTGTAGGAATTATTGGCATGGCTCTTGCTGGCTTAGGCGTGGTCCTTGTAATGAGACAGAGTACAAAAGTTAAATAATGTTGGACGCATTTGTTGCACGATTTGCTCCAGCTATTTTTGTTCTACTTTGGAGTTCGGGATTTGTTGGCGCTAAGTTTCTTTTGCCACATGCCCAGCCGTTTACGTTACTAACGGTTAGATTTGCGATAACTGCGACAATTTTGCTTTCGCTTGCTGCCGTCACAAGGTCTCCGATGAAAATGACCAAGTCCCAGTATATGCGAGCGGGTTATATCTCTCTATTCCTACATTTCGCTTACACCGGAGGAATCTTTGTCGCTATTCATGAAGGAGTATCTGCTGGCATAACTGCAGTCATCGTCAGTCTGCAGCCAGTTTTGGTCTCACTACTTGCGATCCCATTACTTGGCGAGCGCCTACGCGCGTCACAGGTTGCGGGCCTGGCACTTGGCCTAACTGGAGTGACCTTACTGTTAGTGCCAAAAATTCTGCAAGGAAATACCTCACTTGCTTTCTCAACCATAGGAGTATTGGCTGCCGGGTTTGCACTCGTTGGTAGCGTCTGGGGCACTTTAGAACAGAAACGCTATGGCTCTGATCTACCTATTCTTTATGGCCTTGCCTTCCAGTACACAGTGAGCGGAGTGCTGCTGGGCATCCTGGCAGTCACCACGGAGACGTTGGTTATCGAGTGGTCGATGCAATTCGTCGCAGTTTTGCTTTGGATCGTACTTGGCGTTTCTATCGGTTCAGTAATCATGTTGTTCTATCTACTTCGCCGAGGATCCGCAGGATCGGTTTCTAGTTTGCTCTATTTGGGCACTCCGTTGGCAGCAACCTTTGGCTATATCTTCTTTGACGAGCACATTAGTTCGGTAGGTGCAATCGGAATGGCCATCGCAGTATTTGGAGTTTGGCTCGTGCTTCGTCAGGAAAAAGTAAAAGCTTAAGTCTTTGATCTAACCAAGATCGTCACTGAGTGAAACCCAGCGATTCTCTAGTTCTTCCTTTTCCATGATTAATGGCTGCAGATCGTCATTAAGCGTGGCAACTTTTTCGAAATTGGAAGAATGTGTTTCCATCTCACCAAGAATTTCTTTGATTGATACATCCAGCTTTGCAATCGAGCGCTCAATGCGCTGCAGATCTTTTTGCATATCTCGCTTCTGAGTGGCAGTAAGTTCCACTTTCGGTGCGCCAGCATCCTGGGTGAACGCTGTTGGTTCATCGGGCTGAGCCTTGCGAAGCTTTAGATACTCTTCCAGTCCACCAGGAAGATTACGTAGCGAACCGTCACCCATAACGCCAACAAAAGTGTCACAGACTCGTTCTAAGAAGTATCTATCGTGGGAAACCACGAGTAAGGTGCCAGCAAAACTATCTAACAAATCTTCAAGTGCTGCCAAGGTTTCAACATCGAAGTCGTTTGTTGGTTCATCCAGAATCAAAACGTTGGGGCCACCCATAAGCAGGCGAGTCAGCTGCAATCGTCGACGCTCGCCACCTGAAAGATCACCAACTGGAGTCCATTGGGCATCTGAGCCAAAGCCAAGGCGTTCGCCAAGTTGAGAGGCACTTAAAGATTTACCTTTTCCAATCTCAACGTGAGTCGAGATGTGCTCAATAGCTTCTAATACACGCCACTTTGGGTTTAGTTCTTCAAGGTGTTGAGATAGGAATGCTGGCTTTACAGTGGTGCCGGTAACGAGTTTGCCCGCTGCAACTTCAAGCTGACCCGTCAATACCTTGAGCAGTGTCGTTTTGCCTGCGCCATTAACTCCTGCGATACCAATTCGATCGCCAGGCCCAACAGTCCAATCTAAGCCCTTGAAAAGATCCCGATCGCCAACGCGAATAGTTGCATTGTGAAGCTCATAAACCGTTTTACCTAAACGAGCATTCGCAAATGCCAATAGTTCAACATTGTTACGCGGGGGAGGTTCATTTTCGATTAACTCGTTAGCAGCATCGATTCGAAATTTTGGCTTGCTAGTTCGCGCTGGCGCTCCGCGGCGTAGCCAGGCTAGTTCCTTCTTAATAAGCATGTTTCGTTTTTGTTCTTCAACACTGGACTGTCGCATGCGCTCAGCTTTGGCTAAAACATAAGCAGAGTAGCCTCCGTCATATTCTTCAATCTGGCCATCGATAACTTCCCAGGTGCGATCGCTAACTTCATCAAGGAACCAGCGATCGTGAGTAACGACGGCTACAGCTAAACCGCGGCGAGCCTTTAAGTGATCAGCAAGCCATGTGACTGCTTCAACGTCCAGGTGGTTAGTTGGTTCATCGAGAAGCAATACATCTAGATCGCTGATAAGTAGTTTTGCCAGAGCTACGCGTCGGCGTTCGCCACCGGAAAGTGGTCCCATCTCGCGGGCCAGAATTGCTTCACCGAACCCACCAAATAGCCCAGTTAAAACGTCGCGGGCTTTTGAATTTGTAGCCCATTCGTGATCTGCCTGATCGCCTAACACAATGTCGCGAACCGTGGCCTTGGGATCAGCTTTATCGATTTGCGACAAGGTTCCCATGTGGGTTCCATTGGCCATCGAAACTCGGCCGTCATTTGGAGTTTCTTGACCGCCCAAGATCTTTACCAGCGAGGATTTACCGCCACCATTGCGGCCAACGATTCCAATTCGAGCGCCTTCGGCCAGTCCGAGAGAAACATGATCAAGTACTGCGCCTTTGCCATAGGACAACGAGACATTCTCGAGATTTATTAGATTACGGGGAGCCACGCTAGCGCCTTTCAGGTCGCTCCATTCT
>CAIYGJ010000024.1 GCA_903925705.1 uncultured Actinomycetes bacterium
GAATCTGCCTGGCTGGATTGACCAACCCAACTAACGATTCCATCAGTAACGGTTATCGCAGCATCGTTGATGACACCAAGTTGACCATCACCGAGCGCAGAATTATTGGTGATCAGTTGACTGATGTTTGTGAGCGTAAACGATTTAGTCATGGTTAAAGTAAGTCACCATTTGCACTCTTGGCTTCATGAGAATGTGGCTGCATCGGAATGTGCACATTTCTTTCAGCCGCAACTTCGATTGCTCGGTCATATCCAGCATCCACGTGACGAATCACGCCCATACCTGGATCGTTAGTTAGAACTCGAGCAAGTTTCTGGGCAGCAAGTGGTGTGCCATCTGCTACCGATACTTGGCCAGCGTGAATTGAGCGTCCAATACCAACGCCTCCACCGTGATGGATTGAAACCCAAGACGCACCAGAGGAGATATTGATCATTGCGTTTAGCAGTGGCCAGTCGGCGATTGCATCGGAACCGTCAAGCATGGCTTCGGATTCCCGGTACGGGGAAGCAACCGAGCCACAGTCCAAGTGATCGCGACCAATCACGATTGGTGCACTTACTTCGCCGCTTGCTACTAATTCATTGAAGGCAAGACCAGCCTTGTCACGCTCGCCATAACCTAGCCAGCAAATTCGAGCTGGCAATCCTTGGAAAGCAACTCGGTCTTGTGCCATGGTGATCCAGCGACGCAAGTGATCGTTTTCGGGGAACAAATCCAAAACTGCTTGATCTGTGCGAGCGATATCTTTTGGATCACCCGAGAGCGCAGCCCAACGAAATGGTCCCTTACCTTCGCAGAACAATGGCCGGATGTAAGCGGGAATGAAACCAGGGAATTCAAACGCCCGATCGTAGCCACCTTTACGCGCTTCATCCCGAATGCTGTTACCGTAATCAAATACTTCGGCGCCCTTATCCATGAAACCAACCATGGCTTCGACATGCTTTGCCATTGACTCCTGGGCTAGCTTGGTGAATTCCTCCGGCTTGTTGTCTGCATATTCGCGAGCTTCAGCAAAATCCATGCCCGCTGGAATGTAGTAAAGCGGATCATGTGCTGATGTCTGATCGGTGACGATGTCGGCAGCAACATCCATGGCAAGAAGTTTTGGAAGTACTTCGGCAGCATTTCCGACTAAACCAACGGACAGCGGGCGTCGGGCGGCCTTGGCATCGAGGCAGCGACGAACTGCATCATCTAAATCATTTGCAATTTCATCAAGGTAGCGTGTCTCGACTCGACGCTTCAAACGTGTTGGATCAATGTCAATCATTAAGCAAACGCCATCGTTCATAGTTACGGCAAGTGGTTGCGCGCCACCCATGCCACCACAGCCACCAGTAATAGTGAGCGTGCCAGCCAACGTGCCACCAAACTTCTTGGCAGCAACCGCTGCGAAAGTTTCATATGTGCCTTGCAAAATTCCTTGAGTTCCGATGTAGATCCAAGATCCTGCGGTCATTTGGCCATACATCGTTAAGCCCATATGTTCTAAGCGACGAAACTCTGGCCAAGTTGCCCAGTCACCAACCAAGTTCGAGTTAGCAAGAATTACGCGCGGCGCCCATTCGTGTGTCTGGAACACGCCAACTGGCTTACCGGACTGCACCAACATGGTTTCGTCATTCTCCAAGTTGGTAAGCGTTCGCACGATTGCATCAAAGGATTCCCAGTTACGGGCAGCTTTGCCGGTGCCACCATAGACAACTAATTCGTCTGGGTATTCGGCAACTTCTGGATCCAAGTTATTTTGCAGCATTCGCAATGCTGCCTCTTGTTGCCAACCCTTAGTCGTCAACGTCGTGCCACGGGCGGCTCGAACTGGGCGTGGTCCTGAAGTCATGTGAATCCTTTGGCTATTTGGTACTAATCGAGGTTACTGCAGGGCACTTGCTGGATACTTAAGAATCCCAATGGTTAGGGTTAAAGCGTTGAAAGGGTATTTATGACAAACCTGCCGGTAGATGAATTTTGGCCCCGAGCTGGACACTGGCTCGAAGCTGGTTCTAATGCGGAAAAGACTGGCATCACGATTGTCGGAGTTGGCGCCCACTTAACTTCGCTTTCACCTACCAGCGCTGACAAAACTCCAGATGCAATCCGTCAGGCGCTTTATAAGTATTCAACATATTCCTGGGCACATGATTTAGACATTGCTTCGGTTTCAGTTCGCGATGCTGGGAACATCCCGGATCCTGATTGGGATGAGGGAGAGGCGAGAGTTTTTGCGCGCATGAATGAACTGCGCGGCAAGCAAGATCTTCTGGTTGCCCTAGGCGGTGACAATGCGATTACATACTCAGTCGGTAAAGGATTATGGGCAGATGAAATTGGTAAGGCTGGCCTAATCACTATTGATGCTCATCATGATATTCGTGAAGGAATTAGTAACGGTTCGCCAGTGCGACGCTTGATTGCTGCTGGTTTGCAAGGAACGCACATAGTGCAAATTGGAATCAGTGATTATGCAAATTCCCCAGAGTATGCAAAGCGGGTAAAAGAATATGGAATCACCGTCATTGCTCGCGCAGAAATGCGCAAAAGATCTCTGGAAGACATCATGGCCCAGGCTATTGAAATCGCTGGCGCCAGTCGGGGACCAATCCACTACGACCTAGATATGGACGTTTGTGACCGCACAGTTGCGCCTGCCTGCCCGGCAGCGACCCCTGGTGGATTGTCAGCAGATGAAGTTAGGGAACTCACGTTTTTGGCGACATCCCACGCCAGTGTGACTAGCATGGACATTACTGAAATTGATGCCACGATTGATTCAACGGATGAGCGAACGATTCGTCTTGGCGCATTGTGTGTTTTGGAAGCTGCAGCTGGCGTTGCCAGTCGCTAATTAAGTAATTGCAACTGGCCGCGCCAGTTGCTGAAAAGATAAGGAAGAGCATGACAACGCTAAAGAACTTCATCAATGGCAAGTTTGTAGATAGTTCAAGCAACGAAACTATGTCGTTTGAAAATCCTGCAATCGGTCAGGTCTACGGAACCGCTCCACTTTCTCGTGGCACTGATGTTGATGCTGCATTCAAAGCGGCCAGCGATGCTTTCTTGGGATGGAAGCGCACTGCGCCTGCCGATCGCTCGCTTGCGTTGTTTCGAATTGCAGATGCAATGGAAGCTCGCGCAGATGAAATTGTTGCGGCTGAAATTCAGAACACAGGTAAGCCACTTTGGTGGATGCGCGATGCAGAGTTCCCACAGTGCGTAGACCATACGCGTTTCCATGCCACACTGGCGCGCAACTTGCCAGGTTGGTCAACCGGAGAATACTTAACTGGTTATGACTCATCGGTTCGCCGCGAACCAGTAGGCGTTTGCGCTCAGGTGGCTCCTTGGAACTACCCATTACTTATGGCAGTTTGGAAATTTGCACCAGCAATTGCAATGGGAAACACCATTGTTCTTAAGCCTTCGGATACTACACCACACACTGCAAGCATCATGGCTGAAATCTTTGCCGAGCATCTGCCACCAGGGGTCGCCAACATTATTTATGGTGATCGTGACACTGGTCGTGCCATGGTGGCGCATAAGCGTCCAAACTTAGTTTCCATTACTGGTTCGGTCAGAGCAGGCATGGAAATTGCTGCCAGTGCCGCGCCAGACTTAAAGCGTGTCCACCTAGAACTTGGTGGCAAAGCGCCCGTAATTGTTTATGACGATTGCGATTTTGAAAGCACAGTTCAAGGCGTTGCGGAAGCCAATCTATACAACGCAGGACAAGACTGCGCTGCTGGAACTCGCGTAATAGTTCAAGAAGGAATCGCAAAAGAGTTCACTGCGGCC
>CAIYGJ010000025.1 GCA_903925705.1 uncultured Actinomycetes bacterium
ACATATGCAGCCGTGTAAATACTCAAAGTTAGAATCGCTGAGTTCAAAGTCGAATAAAAGATTCCGACCTTAGGTAAACCAACCAATACCAAAATCATCAATGCAAGTAGCGGGATAGCTCGCATGACTTCAATGTAAAAACTAGCGGCTGCTCGCAATGGCCGAATCGGACCAATTCGCATAACCGCAATGATCGAACCAAGAATAAATGCCAAGAGCGCGGAGACAACCGTCAAATAGACAGTCATCCCCGCACCCCGCACAAACATGGGCCAAAATTCACGAATGATGTAAATAATGTCCATGTTTTTTGTTAATCCGTTACGTAGTTACGGAATTACTCCAACTGTTGGAACCTGTGGCTCGGTACCAAGTACGGAACCAATGCTGGTGTCGTAGTACTTAGCCCAAGTGCCATCTTCAATTGCAGTCTTTAGCAAGTCACTTAACCAAGTCTGGAATACGGTGTCATTGTTTCCAATGCCCCAACCAAGACCTTCCTGGGTAAATGGCGCGCCAACTAGTTTGATTTCATCTGGAGTTAGGGCAACAACGCCACCAAGGTAGGCATCGTCATCCACGTAAACATCAAAGCGGCCATCTTTTACGCCTTCAACACAAAGGTTTGTGTCGTCAACTTCAGTGATGTTTGCATTTGGCGCTTTTTTGCGAATGTTTTCAGATGTTACTGTTCCAGTTCCATCACAAACCTTGATTGCTGGATCGTTTAGATCTTCGACCTTGGTCACAGTTGTGTAATCCTTGCGAACCAACATGTCCTGGCCAACCAAATAGTATGGGCCAACAAAGTCGATACGCTCGTCGCGCTCTGCGGTGATTGTGAAAGTCTTGATGACGATGTCAACCTTGCCGGACTCGATGAATGGCATGCGGTTTTCACCACTGGTTTCAATCCATTCGATGTTGTCAGCACTGCCAGTTAGCTTTTCAGCAACTAGACGTGAGAAGTCAGCGTCGAATCCCTTAATTTCACCAGTTGTTGGATCCTTAACTGAGAAAAGTGGGGTGTCATAAGCAGTACCAACAACTAGTTTGCCCTTTGCGGCAATTTTCGCCATTGTGCTATCTGCTGGGAAGTTGTTTTCAGCAGGTGCGGCAGCATCGTCGCTGCTTGAGCAACCACTAAGTAGAAGTGCTGCAACTGCAAGCACACTTCCCATAGCTTTCATTTTGGTTCTGTGTTGCATTTTTCTCCCTCGTTAGTTGGGTTTTTTCTTACGACGAATCTGCTGCGAATCAGTGCTGCAGAATCTTCGAAAGAAAATCTTTGGCTCGGTCAGTCTTTGGGTTAGCAAAGAACTCACTCGGGGAAGCTTGTTCAACAATTCGGCCTTCATCCATGAAAATCACCCGATTGGCAGCGCGCCTGGCAAATCCCATTTCGTGAGTGACGATCAGCATGGTCATACCTTCTTGGGCAAGGCTGGTCATTACATCTAAAACTTCATTAATCATTTCGGGGTCAAGAGCCGAAGTTGGTTCATCAAAAAGCATGACTTTTGGATTCATCGCAAGCGCCCG
>CAIYGJ010000026.1 GCA_903925705.1 uncultured Actinomycetes bacterium
CTCACTTAGATACTCGTCACATTGACATGATTTACAACTTGATGACACTAAGTGACAAGCCTTTCATGGGCAATGTTGTCACTGGCATGAACGCAAGAGATGTAATCAAAATGACCGAAATCGTTTTTGGATCACGCGAGAGCATCGAAAAAACGCCTGCAATCATTTCCCTGATTAACTGCAACTCCCCACTTCGCTGGGATGATCGCATGCTGGAATCGCTGTTTGAATACAGCGAGGCAGGTCAGCCTTGCGTGCTAACTCCGTTCCTATTAATGGGTGCAATGAGTCCAGTAACTATTCCGGCTTCTTTGGTTCAGCAAATTGCTGAAGCGTTGAGCGGTATCGCACTGGCACAGCTAGTTCGCCCAGGTTGCCCAGTTGTTTTTGGATCATTTCTTTCCAACATCGACATGCAGTCCGGTTCCCCAATGTTTGGAACTCCAGAATCAGCAATGGGTCTGCTTTGCACCGGTCAGATCGCGCGTCACTTTAACTTGCCATTCCGTGGTGGTGGTGGCCTAAATGCGGCGCAAACTGTTGATGCTCAAGCTGGATACCAAACATTGATGACTATGCACGCAACATTCCTTGCTGGCACAAACTTCGTAATGCACGCAGCTGGCTGGCTTGAAGGTGGCCTAGTTGCCTGCTACGAAAAGTTCGTAATGGACGTTGAAATTCTCCAGGCCATGAAGGCTGAGTTCACACCATTTGAAATTGATGAGGCGTCACTTGCATTTGAAGCTCATGAAGAATCTGGTCACGGTGGTCACTTCTTGGGAACTCAGCACACCATGGAACGTTTCCGCGATTGTTTCTACCGTCCATTCCTGTCATCAGCAGATAACTTCGATCGCTGGTCACGTAATGGTTCGAAGACAACGGATGTGCGTGCTAATGAAATTGCCCACAAGATGATCGAAGAATACGAAGCGCCACCTATGGATTCCGCAATCAAGGAAGAGCTTGACGAATGGGTCGACAAGCGCAAGAAGGAGTTACTGGCATGAAATCAGATATCGATATAGCTCGGGCAGCTACAACTGAATCAATCGTTTCAGTTGCAGCAAAAATCGGTATTCCGGCAGATGCAGTTCTGAACTATGGCCCTACAAAAGCCAAGATCAACATGGAATTCATCTCATCATTGAAATCTAAGCCAAACGGCAAGCTAATCCTTGTTACCGCAATGACTCCTACGCCTGCCGGTGAAGGTAAAACCACTACCACTGTTGGTCTTGGCGATGGCCTAAACGCCATTGGCAAGAAGGCAATCGTTTGCTTGCGCGAACCATCCCTTGGTCCATGCTTTGGCATGAAGGGTGGCGCTGCTGGTGGCGGTTTCGCCCAGGTAGTTCCAATGGAAGATATCAACCTTCACTTCACTGGCGACTTCCATGCCATCGGTGCTGCGCATAACTTGCTTTCCGCAATGCTTGATAACCACATTTACTGGGGCAATGAACTTGGCATAGACGTGCGTCGTATCGCTTGGAAGCGTGTTATCGACATGAACGATCGTGCGTTGCGCGAAATCACGGCAGCGCTGGGTGGACCAGGCAATGGTTACCCACGTGAAGCAGGATTCGACATCACGGTTGCCAGTGAAGTTATGGCAATACTTTGCCTGGCTATGGACTTGGAAGACTTAGAACGTCGCCTTGGAAATATTGTTGTTGGGTACACCCGTGACAAAGTTGCCGTCACTGCAGCACAGCTAAATGCAAACGGCGCTATGACCGTACTTCTTAAAGATGCGTTGATGCCTAACCTGGTTCAAACCCTTGAGAACAATCCAGCATTTGTGCACGGTGGACCGTTTGCAAACATTGCGCATGGTTGCAACACAGTTCTGGCTACGCATACCGCTTTGAAACTTGGTGATTATGTTGTTACTGAAGCTGGCTTCGGCGCAGATCTTGGTGCAGAAAAATTCTTCGACATCAAATGCCGTAAAGCCGGACTCGAGCCAGCAGCAGCGGTAATCGTTGCAACTGTGCGTGCGCTAAAAATGCACGGTGGCGTAGCCAAGGATGATCTTGGTAAAGAAAACGTTGCTGCAGTTGAAGCAGGGTTAGCAAACCTAGGTCGCCATATCCGTAACGTTCAAAAGTTTGGTGTTCCAGTTGTAGTTGGCGTTAATAACTTCACTACAGACACCGATGCCGAGTTTGCTGCGGTGCAGAAGTACTGTGCCGAAATGGGCGTCGATGCAATTCGTTGCACCCACTGGGCTGAAGGCAGCAAAGGCACAACTGAACTAGCGAAAAAGGTTGTTGAAATTGTCGAAGGTGGATCGGCTGCATTCAAGCCGCTTTACCCGGACACAATGTCACTTTGGGACAAAGTCACAACTATCGCCACCGAAATCTATGATGCCGGTGAAGTAGTTGCTGACAAGAGCGTTAAGGATCAGTTCAAGGTATTTGAAGATGCAGGTTACGGTCACTTCCCTATCTGTATGGCAAAGACCCAGTACTCATTCTCAACAGATGCGGCAGCCAAGGGAGCGCCGTCTGGCCACACTGTTGCGATTCGGGAAATCCGCTTAAGTGCTGGTGCTGAATTCATCGTCGTTGTGACTGGAGACATTATGACCATGCCAGGACTTCCTAAGGTTCCGGCTGCAAATAGCATCAAGCTCGAAAACGGGGAAGTTGTCGGTTTGTTCTAACAAATTCATAAAACGCCAGACAGGTGTTGCCCATGACGCATAATGTTGCGCCATGGGCAACACTCATTTGGCGGAAAGCAGCTCCGTTCAATCGGTAGATCGCGCTTTATCGATCCTTGAGATACTCGCCCAACGCGGTGAATCCGGAGTTACCGAAATTGCCGCCGACCTTGGAGTTCACAAATCAACTGCCTCCCGACTTATGACAGCACTTCTCAATCGTGGCTTGGTAGATCAAGTTTCTGATCGCGGGCGCTACCGATTGGGTCTGGGCTTGGTGCGGCTTGCTGGTTCTGTTACTAGTTCTCTTGATGCAGTTTCCGGATCCAGAGCCGTAACTAAAGCCTTGGCGAATGAAGTTGGTGAAACCGTAAACATTGCAGTTTTGGATAACAACCGAGTTCTTTATGTTGATCAAGTTATTGGTCCATCAATGGTTTCCATGCGCAGTTGGCTTGGACAAAGTGTCCCAACTCATTGCACAGCCACTGGCAAGGTACTGACTGCTTGGCTAGATAAACCAGAGCGCATTGCTGCCAGACCAAATTCCTGGAAGAAGTTGGCGCCCAATTCAATTACTTCGGCAGATGCCCTTGAAAAGGAATTAGACCAAGTTAGAGACCGCGGTTTTGCTGTTGCGAATCAGGAAATGGAGTCTGACTTCATGGCAGTTGCTGCCCCAATCCGAGATGAACACGGCGAGGTAACAGCCGCCTTGGTTATTTCAGGACCAGCAAGCCGAATTAAGGCAGAGGACTTTGAAGTCTTGGGCCAAATTGTGAAACAAAGTGCATCCAAGCTTTCGGGTAATCCGAACTTCTGGCGAGAGTAAGGTTTTTACTTATGAATTATGAAAACGTGACTGAACTGTTCATTAATGGAAAACGCCAGGGCAGCTCCTCAGGAGAAATCCGAAATGTTTTGCATCCTGCAGATGGACATTTAGTTGCAACCTTTCACGAAGGCGGCGCAGCTGACACAGTCTCAGCAATCGATGCGGCTCGAACAACTTTCGACGGTACTCACTGGGCTTCGTTCAGCGGCGAGCAACGCGGCAAAATCCTGGAGCAGGTTGCGCAGATTCTCGAACGTGACAAGGAATTGTTTGCGCAAGCAGAATCCGAAGATACCGCAAAAAGAATTGTCGAAGCCAGATATGACATTGATGACGTCATTTCGGTTTTCCGTTACTTTGCTAAATTGGCGCCTAAATCCCACGACCGCGAAGTTGATCCAGGTCGGGAAAATATTCGAAGCACTATGACCTCTGAACCAATTGGTGTGGTGGCAATGATTACGCCTTGGAACTATCCCCTACTTCAAGCTTCTTGGAAGATGGCTCCGGCTATTGCTTCTGGTTGCACTTTTGTGATTAAGCCAAGTGAGCTAACGCCAACTACAACTTCGATGATGATGGATGTTTTTAGCGAAGCCGGACTTCCTGCAGGAGTTGCAAATTTAGTTCTTGGATCTGGCGCGGTCGCTGGCGGACCACTTAGCACTCACCCAGGTGTTGACATGGTTTCATTTACCGGAAGCCTGGCTACTGGTAAGCGCTTGATGATTAATTCAGCTGAGACAATCAAGCGCGTAGCCCTTGAGCTGGGTGGCAAAAATCCAAACATAATTTTTGCAGATGCAGATTTGGACGCTGCAATCGATAACGCACTAACTGCTGTCTTCTTGCATTCGGGCCAAGTGTGTTCAGCAGGCGCGAGACTTATAGTCGAGAAAAAAGTTCATGACCAAGTCGTTAATGAAATCGCACGGAGAGCTGAACTAATCCGTCTCGGTGGTGCTCACGATGAAGATGCTGAAACTGGCGCACTAATCAGCTCAGCTCATCGCGACAAAGTAGAGCGTTATGTAGCTGATGCCCTTGCCGAGGGTGCGGTATTGCGTGCTGGTGGCAAGCGACCTGAAGGATCTCAGTTTGCAAATGGTTTCTTCTACCGGCCAACCGTATTGGACAACTGCACAACAGAGATGTCCTGCGTCCAGGATGAATCCTTCGGGCCGATCTTGACAGTCGAAACTTTCGAAACTGAAGATGAAGCCATCAAACTTGGTAATGACACCATCTTTGGACTGGCCGGAGCCGTATGGACAACTGATTCAGAAAAGGCGCAACGCATGGCGCGGCGCCTTCGTCATGGAACAATTTGGATCAACGATTATCATCCTTATGTTGCGCAAGCAGAATGGGGTGGCTTCAAGCAATCTGGTAATGGTCGCGAGCTTGGCGAAGCTGGGCTTGCAGAATATCTAGAGCACAAGCACATTTGGCAAAATCTAGCTCCAGCACCATCGGAGTGGTTCACACCAGCGAAAGGGCAAGTAAATGTCTAACAACTCGAGTGCTATCTCAGTTAACAATCTGTGGCAGGTCTTCGGTCCCAACCCAGAAAAGATTGTTGACAGCCCAGATGCCGCTTTGCCGCGTGCCGAACTGCGCGAAAAGACCGGTAATACTGCCGCTGTTCGCGACGTTTCATTTGATGTCGCTCCAGGTGAAGTCTTCGTTGTTATGGGTCTTTCGGGATCAGGTAAATCAACTCTGGTTCGCTGTTTAACCAGACTTATCGAACCAACATCGGGAAGCGTCGTACTAGACGGCGAAGACATCATGAAAGCAAATGATGCAAGGCTTCGAGAATTGCGCCGCACAAAGTTCTCTATGGTGTTTCAAAACTTTGGTTTATTGCCGCATCGCAAAGTAATTGAC
>CAIYGJ010000027.1 GCA_903925705.1 uncultured Actinomycetes bacterium
ATCCTGTCCCCGCTACTAAAAAGAAAAGACACCTTCGGGTGTCTTTTCTTTTTATCTGCGGCTCATGGATTTGAGGAGGAACAATTCACGTCAAGTGAATTGTGACGGAGTCCTGTCCCCGCTACTAACCAAAAATGAGAGTCCTTTGGGACTCTCATTTTTGGTTTCTAGCGGTACTCGGATTTGGGAGGAGGCCTCTAGTCACTCAAAATCTCGGTGATCTTCTCGGCATCGCGCAGAATAGAACCACCAATCAACATAGGTTGAGTCTCGTCCAAACTCCGGAGTTCCTTGATGGCTTTCTTGCGCTGGTCTTGCCAATCTTCTAGATCCTCATGTGCAACATCGGCAGGAGAATCCTCAGCTAATTCAGCTTGATCAGAGATAACTTCAGCAGTAGCACTTAGGACTCCAGCCAATGCGGCAGCCAGCAAAGCGGGCAACTGCTGCGAACTGCCAGAAGTAAGTACAAGTTCACGGCAGATGTTCAAGACAGTGTCAGCCGTAGCTTCAGTCAATTCGATTTGCTCGACAACTGCTTTTGCTTCGGTGTAATCGATAGCCGGTGACCAAGCAGAACCAGCCAAAGCTGACTCAGCATTAGCTTTGATTTCATCAATCTCATTCGAGATGAATTCAGCACGGGCCAGCCAGCGACTTGCGATCTTTGGATCAACCGTGCCGTCGTTTTCGGTCAGGGCCTTTGCAATCGCGTTAAGTAAGGCAGACATCGCATATGACTGCTCAATGCCAGCTTTTAGTGCGCGGTCCTGTGGTGACCCTTTTCGAACAAAGTAGGACGCAACTGTTGCCAGAGTTGCGCCAAGCAGTACACCGAAGAAGCGCTGTTCAATTGTGCTAGCCGTAACGCTTGGACCGACGACCAAAATTACCGTGACTGCAATTGCGATCGCGCCTTCTTCACCAAGCTTTAGCAATCGCGCAGTAATAAAGCAGGTGAATATGGCAAACATAACCACAACTGAGTTAAATCCGACCAGGCTCATCGCAGCAAAAGCGACTGTGCCTCCGATAACCACACCAAGAATTTGCAGAAAACTTTCTTGAATTGAGTCATGAAAAGTGTGTCGCACCGAAACAATTGCCGTAATCGCTGCCGAAACACCAGACACCATTGGAAGGTTTGCGCCGATGAAGTAGGCCAAGGTGCCTGCAAGTGTTGTTAACGAAGCTAGCCGAAAATAAGGGGCATTAATAATGTCGACGAGTGTAACTTTTTCACCAGCGACGTTTCGTGGTGTAAAGAAATCCGAAACCCTTGACATAACTTTCTTTCTGATTGACCCAATCCAATTCTACCTAGAATCAGACCTTTATAAATCAGCGAACTTAAATAGTTATGGTCGCAATGTCATGATCTGTGATTGCATCAACGGTCACGCGCATTCCATCCGAGAGTTGATCGTATTCAGCCTGCTGCAATTCAACAATTGGCAAACTAATCCCATAGATTTCGGCGGACACCAAGGCCCCAATCACCAGAATGGTGTCACATTGCAACATCACGATTGCAAGCGGTCCATCACCAGTTCTTATTAGTTCTGCCAGGACTGCTGTGGCAGAACTAGATCCGCGCCCAGAGGGCATGACCAAGATCTTGTTTGTCATTTTTGCTTTGTGCTGGGCGTGATGGACATCGATTATTTCACCATGATGATCTACGCCACCCCAGAACGAAACTGGTTCAGTCAGCAGTAGAACTTCGCCTTCGGCATTTCCAGGATGAGAAACTTTGCCAGATAAAACCTTTGCCATTTTTATGCCCACAAACTTTCATCTCGTACAACTTTGCCAGCTCGAGCCGAGGCTACACATTCTGAAAGACTGCCCAGAACCGTATCGATGCCGAGGTTTCCTGGTGCGTACCATGCCCACTTACCTGAATTTGTCATTACGTTTCGAACATTTCGATTCAAGACCGGAGTTACATAAGTGCAGGTGTCAGTAACAACGCGGCCACCAGCATTCAAGAAGATATCGAGGTAGCCCAGATCCTTAGAGCGTGACATAACATCTCTGCTGGTTGATATGTAGAAGTCGATTTGCTCGGCGAACTTTGGACCATCACCGATAACTTCCGCAAGTGCGCGAAATTCATCTACTGAAAAGTGGGGAGTGCCAAGGCTTACGGCATCTAATTTGTCACTTGATGTAGTACTTAAGGAATCTCTTGCTTCGCGAACATCTGCAGCAGTCATTTTTAGGTATTCAGCATTTGGCGCAACTATTGCTTCAAGAGTTGGAGCCTCGGGAGTTATGCCAACTACGTGGAATAGCCCTACGCCACCCGCGGAGGCACTCGTTGCACCCATACCTTTGAGGCGGTCTTCAGTTACGCCACCATCAGCTAGGTCGCCAGGTAGGCCAACCATCGCAGCCACTCGAGTACCTGCTCTATTACCCAGCAGCACACCCAAAGCAGCCCAGGCTGCATCCTCAGAAAAAACTCTTGAATCAATCTCTGAAAAATCTAAAACTAAAACTGCTTTACGGGCCTCGTCATGATGCAGCCCACCAAACGGAACTCGTCCAGTAACTGCAGCTGATAAATCTAAGAAATCGCCGTAGCGATCTGATCGAGCACCAAGCACTGAGTTAACAAATGCAATTGCATTCGACTCAGCCCAAGCAACATGACTACCGAATGCCGGACGGTGTCCTGCTTGATATGGAGCACATGACCAAGTTGGTTCACAGCCAAGCGCGATATGCGCATCCATTAGGCGTCGACCATGAGACATAAGAGTTTCGTCACCGTGTACCAAATTAGGATGCAAAAGATCGAGTGAACCAACGTTTGTTGTGGTTTTAACTTTTACTTTGCCGCCAAGTGCAACTAGTTTTTCGGTGAAATCTAAGCCAGCCTCACCGTGATACAAAGTTCCATCCGCGTGCACAGATTCAATTTCAATTAATTTCTGAGCGCCATTGGCTCGAGCAACGCCGACAATGATCCGCATGCACATTGCAACTGCTGGCCCATCCGAGCCATCTAGCATTGCTTGCTCTTCAGAAGTTAGAACGAGCTTCGTTGACATTTTGACTCCGAATAGTAAGTAGGCGTAACAAGACTATCTCTAGCGATGGGGCACAATGGGTTTATGACTTTACCGACGCCCATCATTTTAGATTGCGATCCAGGGCATGATGACGCGATGGCAATCCTGCTGGCAGCAGCTAACCCGGCAATTGAACTTCTGGGAATAACTACAGTTTCAGGAAATGGTTCTCTAGATAAAGTCACGTACAACGCCCAGCGGGTTTGTGCCCTAGCCAACATCGTCGTTCCAATTGCAAAAGGTGCCAATGATCCAATGGCAGGCAAAGCAAGTGCTGCGCCAACAATCCATGGTGTGAGTGCACTAGATGGCGCTGAACTACCTGAACCCACATTTGAGTTGAGTAATTTTTCAGCGGTTGAATTGATTGCCGATTTAGTTAGTAATTGCGATCGAAAAGTAACACTTATTCCTACTGGTCCACTTACAAACATTGCAATGTTTCTACAGGCTCATCCAGAGTTACATGATCGCATCGAGCACATTTCATTCATGGGCGGTAGCACCGAGCGCGGTAACTGGACTCCATATGCTGAATTCAATATTTGGGCAGATCCAGAAGCCGCGGACATCGTGCTCCGAAGTGGTTTGCCATTGATTATGTCTGGGCTAAACATTACTCACCAAGCATTGGCTACTCCTGAGATTTTGAATCGGATCTTGCAGTTAGATACCAAACTCGCCAATACAATCGTTGACTTATTGAAGTTCTTCGCGGACACTTACCGCGATGTTTTCGGAATGCCCGATCCACCGGTACATGACCCGGTTGCGTTAGCAATCATCATTGATGCCTCAGTTGCAAAACTTGTGTCGGCACCAGTGTCAATTGAGCTAACTGGTGAATTCACGCGAGGCGCAACAGTAGTCGACCTACATGGCACAACTGGTCAAAGTGCAAATGTAGATGTGGCAATGGAATTAGATGTCGATAAATTCTGGAACTTGATGATTGAAGCTATAGATTCACTTGGTTCAAAACAGAAATAACCTGTTTGCTAAATTCAAAACCAGGCATCTACGCCGATAGAGTTAAGACGTGACTCCACGCCAGCTGAATATGTATTTCTGGACTTTCATGTTCTGGGGACTTTCCTTTGTTTGGTTATCCAAAGTTGTACAAACCTTCGGATGGGTTGGTGGCGTTAGCTTCCGCGCGTTTGCTGCAGTACTAACACTTTTGGTTTTGGCAAAAGTTATGAAAGTTGCGCTCACTTATGACGTTAACGACACCAAACACTTTGCCATTCTGGGTGCTACATCTGTTGCCATGAATCTTGGTGGTATGACATATGCGCTTTCAAAACTTGGAACTGCACTAACCGCAATCTTGGTTACAACTATCCCGCTTTACAGTGCACTAATCGAAAGAGTTTGGGGTAAAGCCAAGCACACCAAATTAATGATTTTGGGATTGTGGATTGGTTTTGGGGGAGTCGTAATTTTGATTGGACTTTCCTCACAAGCCCTCGACATAGATTTCTTGCTCGGATTTATCGGATCAACTATTGCCTCGTTTGGGTTTGCACTCGGCGGTAACTATTCCAAAGTCAAAGCCCAGCACATCGGGGCTTGGGAGCAAACAATTGGAACCTTTACTTTCGGTGGACTTTATCTTCTGCCATTTATGTTTGTAGTTCCGATTGTTAAGACCCCAACCTTGGCATCATTTGGTTGGCTGTTCTTGTTGGCTGCTACCGCAAGTTCACTTGCGTACATCTTGTACTTCCGGCTAGTAGCCGAAATTGGTGCAACTAAAGCCCTCACCACTGAGTTCATGGTTCCGGTAGTCGCCGTAATCGTCGGTGCGGTTTTCCTAGGTGAGACCGTAACTGTCACAGACTTGATTGGCGCAGCCTGCATCTTGCTTGGTAGCTCTTTAGTTCTGGGGCTGCTGCCACTTCGACGCAACGCTGAATCGTTAGCTTCGTAAGTGTCTAGTCAGAAGACTCCAAAGCGTTATGGCTGGAACACTCCAGTAACGGCAGTTGGTCCGCAAGGCGGAGCAATGCTTCGCAACATCAAAAACATAACTTCCGACCCACTTACTTATCTCGAATCAACCTGGTTTGAATTCGGCGACGTAGTTCAATTTCCGATACCAAAACCTGCAACATATTTAATAAGTTCTCCCGAGGGAGCTCGTGAAGTTCTCGTTAACCAACACAATGAAACTTCTAAACGGACTTTGCAATACAACAATCTTTCACTTGTCACGGGTGAAGGTTTATTAACTGCGGACACTCAGGCTTGGCGGCCACGTCGACGCATGTTGCAGCCGGCATTCCATAAGGAAATGATTGCGCTCTCGGCTCATCACATCGAAGCAGGCTTAGCAAAACTTGATGCTAATTGGGCTGAACTGACTACAGAAGGTCCAGCAATAATTGACATCGACCATGCAATGATGAGCCTGGCTCTTGAGATTACATGCGGTGCGCTATTTGGGGTCGATGTCGATGACGATGTCGACGAAATAACTTCAGCGACCTTAACTGCGTTACATGGCGTGGTCGCGCGAGCCCGAAATCCGATTGCACTCCCACTATTTTTCCCAACACCAGCAAACCTAAAAATGAGGCGCGCAATTAGGCGTCTTGATAAAGCAGTCGATGCGATTCTTGTTTCTCGAGAATCAAATAAACTTCCCGATCAGGCACCAATCCGAGACATGCTCGATGTGTTACTTGATCCAGATTTGGAAACTCCATTAACCAAACAGCAAATTCGAGACGAGATAGCCACTTTTATTGTGGCCGGCCATGAAACTGTCGCTAGTGCGCTGACTTGGGCCTGGCATTTACTCGTAACTAATCCCAATGAGTTGCAAAAGCTAAAACAAGATCCGAGCCGAGCTCAATTAGTTTTTGATGAATCCTTACGGATGTATCCACCAGCTTGGGTAATTACTCGTCGGACATTGAGTGATATCACAATTGATGAAAAGTTGATCCCTGCCAATTCACTTGTGATTGTCAGCCCCTGGTTAGTTCATAGAAACCCTAAGGCTTGGGAAAATCCAAATGAATTTATGCCAGATCGGTTCCAATCTGGCGTGCCGCAACTTGGGTATATTCCTTTCGGAGCCGGAGCTCGACTTTGCATCGGTAAAGAGATGGCACGACTTGAAGGCTCCCAAATCCTTGCGCACATAGCAACTCATTGGAACATCGAAGCGATACATAATTCGCCAGTTCCAATCGATGCTTCGGTTACCTTGCGCCCAACAGCAGGAATGCCGGTAAGAATTTCTCGATTACTTGATTAGTTCGAGCACCGCTGTATGAAGCAACCCATTTGTGGTTATTGCATGTCCAGCCACTAACGGATCCTGACCATCAGCGCCGGTAACAGTCCCACCTGCGGCCAAAACAATTGCAACAAATGCAGCCATGTCGTAACTCTGCAGCTCTGGTTCAATTGCGATATCTACGGCGCCTTCGGCAACCAGTAAGTGCGACCAGAAATCACCGTAACCACGACTTCGCCAAACGCTAGAGGTAACGCGAGATAGCACATTGGAACCAAGTGCTTCCCAGCCAACTGAATCCGAGAATGAAAACGAAGCATCTGCTAAATCTCGAACTGCCGAAACAGTGATTGAGCGAATTGAACCATCCACATCTTGAGTGAATGCGCCATCCTCTGGACTAGCCCACCATCGTCGCCCCATTGCTGGTGCCGAAACTACTCCAACTTCAGGTTTGCCATCAACTGCTAGTGCAATCAAAGTTGCCCAAACTGGAACACCGCGAACATAGTTCTTGGTTGCATCTATTGGATCAATAATCCAAGTGCGAGATGCAGCTTCATTTGTATTTGGAAACTCTTCACCAATCACGCCGTCACCTGGACGCTTGCTGGCAAGTAACTCACGCAATGTCGTTTCAACTGCGCGGTCAGCTTCTGTAACTGGTGTGAAATCTGGCTTAGTTTCAACGCTCAGGTCAAGGGCTCGATATCGAGACATCGCTAATTGATCTGCAACTGCAGCCATTTCGAGAGCTAATTCAAGATCAGAGTTCATGACTTCACGCTACTGGGTTGAGCGAACAGAAAGAAGTCAACACCGCTAATGCGATGACAACTTGTTTTAGCTAGAAGGTGTCTGGAGAGCGAACAAAAGCCTGCGCAGTGAAGTTAAGCGACCTTCGCCAGCGCTGCCTGCGTGATTTTGGTTAACCCATTCATCCAAAGCACAGTCAGGTGGTGATTGGCCAGCCGAATTTACGTGGGTACATGCTCTTGGACATTCATTTGCCCCGTCAACCAACTCGGGAAACGATTCGATAATGTCCTCTGGCTTAACATGCGCCAGACCGAAGGATCGAAGGCCAGGCGTATCAATCACCCAGCCAGAATCATTTGGTAATGGAATTGCCCGAGCAGATGTTGAGGTGTGTTTTCCTCGACCTGTCACATCGTTAACTTCACCAGTTGTGCGCGAGGCATCGGGAGCCAGTGAATTAACTAAAGTTGATTTTCCAACTCCTGAGTGTCCAAGGAACACTGTGGTTCTTTCAGAAAGTGCATCCCTGACTTCCGATATCCCAGCGCCAGTTTGTTGATTTACTTCAATGTGACGTAAGTCCATACCTGAATAGTTATCTAGCAGATCTTGTGGCGAACCTAAATCAACTTTTGTGATTATTAATAGCGGTTCTAATCCAGCTTCGAAAGCTGCAACAAGTGCACGATCAATTAATCCAATTCGCGGTTCTGGATTTGCCGCTGCAGTCACGATAGCCATCTGATCGGCGTTTGCAACGATTACTCGCTCGATCGGATCGCTGTCATCTGCAGTTCGAGTTAGCACAGTCTCGCGATCGATAATCTCAACTAAGCGAGCCAGGGTATCGGTGGCACCTGAAAGATCACCTACGAGGCGAACCCGATCACCGATAACCACACCTTTGCGACCTAGCTCGCGAGCCTTAACTGTTGTTACTTGAACTTGGTTTTCAAATAGTTCACCGGCTGGAACGAGACAGGTGATTCGTCCACGATCTACGCCGATCACTTGGCCAATTTCAGCTTTGGAAAAATCCGGTCGATCTTTAGTTCGACGCCTTGAGTTACCTCGGGTAGGTCTGCCCGAGATGGAATCTTCGTCGAATTGGCTCACGCGCTAACCATCTCTTGCCACATGTTTGCGAAGTTTGGCAAAGTTTTCCCAGTCGTTGCAATGTCTTCAATCACAACACCAGGTACGGCAAGTCCAAGCACTGCACCAGCCATAGCCATGCGATGGTCAGAGTAGGTGGCGAATTGACCACCATGTAATTGTGCAGGTTCGATTTGCAAGCCATCTGGAGTTTCAGATGCGTTACCGCCAAGTTTGTTTATCTCAGTAACAAGCGCGGCTAAGCGATTGGTCTCATGTCCACGCAAATGCGCAATACCTCGCAAAGTAGAAGGTCCGCTTGCTAGTGCGCATAGTGCCGCAATCACTGGAGTGAGTTCACCAACATCATGCAGATCAACATCGATCCCTTTGATTTCAGAACCACCGGTGACCACAAGATCATTTCCATCTCGGGAGACCGTCGCACCCAGTTTTGGAAGCAAGGTAACTAGCGCATCTCCAGCCTGGGTTGTCTGCGACGGCCAATCGGGGATTGTGACCGAGCCGCCGCAAACTAAGGCAGCAGCAAGAAACGGCGCAGCATTAGATAAGTCCGGCTCAACCGTTACATTGAAAGATCTTGGAATTCCTGGGTGAACGGTCCAGCTAGCGTTCTTGGAATCTTTTACGTCGACGTCTACGCGAATTCCGAGTTCTCGCAAAACTTCTACAGACATATCTATGTGGGGCATCGATGGCAAAGCAGTGCCTGAATGCACGACGGTTACACCAGAATCGTAGCGACAGCCGGCAAGTAAAAGAGCACTAACAAATTGTGAGGATTCCGATGCGTCAATGGTTACGGTTCCACCATTAACAAAGCCTTTTCCTGCAACAGTGAAGGGCAAAGTGCCGCGACCATCATCGCTAATCTCAACTTCTAGATTTCTTAGCGCTGAAATAATTTCTTTCATAGGGCGAACGCGAGCGTGCGGGTCGCCGTCGAATCTAACGTTGCCTGAACTGAGCGCCGCAACAGGTGGAACAAATCGCATAACTGTTCCAGCTAAGCCACAATCCACTTGAACTGGCTCTGAAGTTTTGCCTGGGGTAACTATGAACGCATCGTCTTGAATTTCAACCGAGTTTCCTAGCGTGGAAAGCGCCTGGGCCATTAATAGTGTGTCGCGCGCCTGGAGCGGATGGTTGATTCGACATTCACCGCCGGAAAGGGCAGCCATAATCAGCCAGCGATTTGTTAAGGATTTTGAGCCAGGAATACGCACGCGTGCGTTCATTGGGTTAGTCCGGTTAGGAGCATTCCATAGATCAGGCACATCTCTTAGCCTAACGGCTGGCAGACTAGGGAATATGTGCGGAAGATTCACGTTAAAAACGGATCCAAAGGTAATTGCCAGCCAGTTCAAGATCAGTTCAATTGCAATTCTGGAAGGGCGCATCGCAGATTTAACTGCACCAAATATTCCTGTGGACCAAGTTGGTACCGAAGTTTTTCAACCTAATTTCAATGTTGCTCCGACGCATCAAATCCCAGCGATAGTTTCTCAAGATGATGAAACACTTCTGGCAGCATTTGCATGGGGATTGGTTCCTGCGTGGGTAAAAGATCCAGCAATTGGCTCTCGAATGATAAATGCCAGAAGTGAAACCGCAGCCGAGAAACCTTCGTTTAGATCTGTGCTAGTAAAACGTAGATGCATTGTTCCGGCTGATGGTTGGTTCGAGTGGCAAGGTAGCCCGGGCAACAAGACGCCGTTTTACTTTTCAGCAATCAATGATTCAGTCCTGGGCTTTGCTGGAATTTACGAATCGTGGAAACAACCAGACGGTCAATTACTTTGGTCAGCCGCAATTCTGACCCAGCAGGCGCGGCCAGATTTTTCCTACATCCATGATCGAATGCCAGTTTTAGTTACGCCAGAATTGCAAAGCACTTGGTTAAGCGCGCCAGCAAATCCATTGGCTTCTGTTTTGGATTCAGCGCATTCGGTAGGTCTCCAAGCCTGGCAAGTTTCCTCAGCTGTTGGAAACGTCAAGAATAAATCAGCCGATTTAATCGCAAATCAGACGCTGTTCTAACCTTTACCCGTGCGTTTCCACCGTATTCTGGCGGGAATTTCCTCCAGTAACGGTTACCCCGTATTCTGTATACCTAAGCTAAATCGCAAGGAGCACCTAATGAGCAAGCGCGGCCGCAAAAAGCGTGATCGTAAGAAGAACAAGGCAAACCACGGCCGTCGTCCAAACGCTTAAGCCTATTTGTCAAAAAAAGTCTGGTTCGCCAGACTTTTTTTATGCCCGAAAACTGCCGAACTAATCAATCGAAACTATTAAGTCGCCTTCTTGCACAACATCGCCAATACTTACTGCAACTCTTGAGATAGTTCCGGACTCTTCTGCGATTACTGGAATCTCCATTTTCATAGATTCCAGAAGGACAATTGTGTCGCCGACATTTAACGTGGCGCCTTCCGTGACGTAGATTTCCATTACGTTTGCGACCATATCCGCACGCACATCTGACATACCTCAACGCTAGCCCATGTTGCAATGGCCGAGGTGAGGGGCTAGCCGCCTAGGCAATTCCGACTTAACTTGAAAGGGTTTCGTTCCGGTGAATTGACTGATCGTCTATTGTCTAAACATGAGTAAAAAAGCATCAGTCTTATTTGTTTGCGTGCACAATGCTGGTAGATCCCAAATGGCAGCCGGATACTTGCAGCACTTAGCTGGAGATCGGATTTCAGTTCTTTCCGCAGGCACCGAACCTGGCAACCAAGTGAATCCTGCCGCAATTGCAGCGATGGCAGAAGAGGGCATTGACCTAGCCACGGCTACGCCAAAAGTTTTGACCGACGATGCAGTAATTGCAAGTGATTACGTAATCACCATGGGATGTGGCGACAAGTGCCCATTTTTCCCAGGAAAAACTTATCTTGATTGGAAACTTGAAGATCCAGCTGGACAAGGACTCGAAAGCGTTCGGCCAATCCGAGATGAAATAAAAGTTTTGATTACCAACTTAATTGCCGAGATCGACGAAAAGTTTTAAGGGTTAGGTAAGTCAGTTTCAAACACGTGCGGTGTTGGCTCTAAGCCACGGGCACGAGCTCGCTGAGCCCGACGCTTAATTGCGCGACGCTCATCTTCGCTGGTTCCGCCCCAAACACCCGAATCTTGTCCAGTTTCGAGGGCCCATTTCAGGCAAGGTTCAATAACCTTGCAGCGACGGCATACTGCCTTCGCTTCCTCGATCTGTAAAATTGCAGGGCCTGTATTGCCAATGGGGAAGAAGAGTTCTGGATCTTCGTCACGGCAGGCTGCCTCATGGCGCCAGTCCACGCGATCCTCCAACATGTAGTTACGGATAAACGGTCAATTTGCGGTTTTTGGCTTCAAAGTTGCCCTTGGATCCAATGTGCAGTCTTTAGTTTCTCACTTCGTGACTGTTTTCACAAGGGTATAGCCAATAAAAACAGGATTATTTTGCTTAGAGCAGACTCGATCGCTAATAAGTGCCTTCCCGAGCGCCTGAATTCAATTCCTTGGTTTGGCTAGTTGGCCAACACTCTAAGTGCATTTGGAATGTGAGTAGCTGTGAGTTCAGTCGATTGCGCCACCACATCACCATCAACCTGAATCCACAATGGGCGTTCTGCTTGGATGTGGACCTTTCTCTGATCAAGCAGTTCAATCACATTTGCGTCATTTTCTGCAGATTTTCCAGCTAGGGCACGCCTTGCAAGTCGAAAGACCGCCCGCAACGAAAGTGAGGTAGGCGCATAAACATCGAGGGCAGTGTCGTGACTGGCCAACGGAAGTGGGTTGAGAGGTCTTGAGCCTAAATAAGCCCATGGAGCCAAATTCACAATTAGTGCAAAATGGGCATCTCGATAAACGTCACCGGAATTTGAGACCAGGCTGAGCGCAGCATGTTTGCGATCGGTTTTGGCGAATAACTCTCGTAGGGCAAGGACTGCATATGCTGTGTCACTAACAATTTTGCCACCGGCTCTGCGCGCTTCCATTTCCGCAAGTACTGCGGCATCTAGTCCGATACCTGCATTGAACAGAAACCAACGAGAAATATTATTAGTAGCAATTTTTCCAACACCGATACTTTTAAACTCTTTGGCATTGAGAGTTTTTAAAATTTGCGCTGTGGCTTCAAGTGGATTTTCTGACAGTCCCATATTTCTAGCAAATACATTGCCATTCCCGCCTGGAATTGCGGCAAGCATTGGACCACCTGGATTCGGACCGTCAAGTAGTAGACCGTTTGCAATCTCGTTTACCGTGCCATCGCCACCAAGACCAATAACTAGTTCAAATCCTTGTTGCTGCGCCGTCTTGGCTATCTCGATTGCATCGTTTCTGGCAGATGTGTTAGCTACCGTGACATCGAGGTGCCTGGAAAGTTCGCTTACAACTTGGGTTTGAATTGCATCATCAGTTGCAGTTGCAAAGGTATTTGCAACAAGGAGTGCACGCATGACTTAACTCTATCTGCGAAATTTCAGGAATCCGATATGGTGGTGATGTGAAGAAGTTGGCTTTAGTAATTGGCGCAAGTGAATCTGCCGTTATATTCCTTTATGGACTCTCGATCGTCATTAGAGGAACGGTAGACCATAGTTCTGTTGGTTCACCGCTAGTCCAATTTATAATTTACACAATTCTTGCAGCTTCACTTGCTGCGTGTACTCGAGGTATTTCCAAGCAGCAAAACTGGGCTCGCACACCCTATTTTTTGCTACAGATATTTATTGGTATTGCAGGCTACACACTTTTTAGTGGAACACCATTGGTTTATAAGGGTGCCGGAGTTATTGTCTTGGCTGCCGGTGTCACTGGGTTTGTTGCACTATTTAGAACCCCGCAAGGGACGTCAACTTCCAACTAATCCTTCTCTAAGGTGACTGAGTACCTTGTTCAGGATTCGGGATACGTGCATTTGAGAAATTCCCAGTTCAGTTGCGATCTGACTTTGACTTAAGTTTTCAAAAAATCTCATTTGCAAAATTCTTTTTTCACGGTCATCGAGTTGCGCGAGTAATGGCTTGAGTGACTCTCGATATTCAACACCTTCAAGCGCTTCGTCCAACGCTCCAAAAGTTTCACCAATACTGGCTGAGTTATCCGAAGTCACATCCAGACTTACCGTTGAATAAGCCGCGTTTGATTCCAATGCCTCTGCCACGTCATCGACTGTTATTCCTAAATGTTTGGCTATTTCTTTAGGAGTGGGAGAGCGGTCCAATTTCTGAGTTAGTTCGGTAGTTGCTTTAGTTACTGAGGCTCCTAGTTCTTGAAGCCTTCTAGGAACTCTGACTGCCCAAGTTTTGTCTCTAAAGTGACGTTTAATCTCTCCAACAATGGTTGGCGTTGCAAAAGTTGAAAACTCAAATCCCTTAGAAATTTCGAATCTATCGATTGCCTTAATTAGTCCGATGGTGCCTACTTGGATTAAGTCATCCAGCGGTTCACCTCGATCTGCAAACTTCCTTGCCATAAACGTCACTAAAGGCAAATGTCGCTCAATTAAGGCAGCACGAATTGTTTCGTGTTCACTGGTACCTGCTTCTAGAGCTGCAAGTTGCTCGAACATCTCGCGATCAGCAGATCGCAAGTCGTCTTTAGGCACTAGCCACCACTTTGGCAGTTAGCAAAAGTGTCACTAATCCTGCCGGCGAAGTTGCAGCCGAAACTTCATGCACTAACGCACTGAGCACTGTCCAAGCAAAAGAAGACTTATCCGGAGGAGGACTTCCAGTTGGACCGGTTAGTTCAATGTCTAGTTGTTCTGAGTGAATTGTGAAACGGATGCTTACTGCGCCTGATTCTGGCTTATGAGCAATCAAGACTGCAAATGCTTCATCAACGGCTAATCGCAAATCATCGATTGCATCAATAGTTAAGTCGGCATGCGCTGCAATGTGAGCAGCTGCACTTCGAATTAACCCAACATATTCAGGGTTGGCCGGAACGGCTAAATCTATGGTGTGCACATTACGACGTTAACCTATGAAAGCATCGTCATGGGTCAGTGCCGAACTATTCGCTGGCGAGATCTTTAAGTTCTTGACCCGACACTCGGTATACCGTCCACTCATCCATGGCTTTTGCTCCCATGGCGCGGTAAACCTCGATGGCTGGTTGATTCCAATCCAAAACCCACCATTGGAACCTTGTGTAATCATTTTCAACGCAGACTTGGGCAAGCCGTTTCATGAGAGCTTTACCCATTCCTTTTCCGCGGAACTGAGGTCGAACATAAAGGTCCTCGAGGTAAACTCCATGAGTTCCATCCCAAGTGCTGTAATTCAAAAACCAAATTGCCATCCCAGCAAGTTGTTCTGAATCTTCTGGATCTTCAATTACAAACGCGTAAAGCGCAGGTTGTCCGTGCGGGGTGTTTGCAACTCCAGAAGCAGAAATGCTGTCATGTTGATCAAATTCCGGAGATGAAAAATCGCGACCGAACAACGCCTTCATAAGGTGATGTTCGGTCGCGATTACTTCTTCTGGAGCTTTTTCGTACTCTGCTAACTCATTAATCATTTGGTGCATTTGAGCGACGTCTTCAGGCGTAGCCTCGCGCACCAAAGTCATGGGTTAGGTTTTTACTTCTTTGAGTCAGCGAAGATTGCCGCGATTTCATCGATCTTTGCGATCAATTGGTCAGCAACTGCAACATCATTTGTACCCTTGGTGCCACCGGCGCCAGCAAGTTTTGTTGCTTCGTTGAATAGTTCATTTAGATTTGGGTACTTCTCGAAGTGTGGAGCCTTGAAGTAGTCAGTCCAAAGAACCCAAAGGTGTTCTTTGACTTGATGTGAACGATCTTCTTTAATCGCTACGGCGCGAGCCTTGAAGTCAGCATCGTCAGATGCGTGGTACTTCTCCATGCAGGCCTTTACGGAAAGGGCTTCGATTCGAGCCTGAGCTGGATCGTAGATGCCACAAGGTAGGTCGCAGTGAGCATTCACTGCAATTGTTGATGCGAAAAGCTTCATAATTCCTCCGAAGTTATAGCGGATGCCCGCCTGCCTCAAGATTACCGCCGTTGGTTGAAGGCTGCGGATTAGGGCTGGAACAATAGGGATATGCGTTACCGGATGGCAGTAGTTTCAGGCTTAAGCATGGTTCCGACTCTGGCACCAGGTGAGCGACTTTTGGTTCGTCATGATGGGCCTATAGTCCTAGGTGACCTCGTGGTATTCGAGCGCGCCGGTCAATTCGATGTGAAACGAATTTTACGAATTGATGCCGATGGAATTTTTGTCCAAGGCGATAACGATTTGGTTAGCACCGACTCAAGGACATATGGCTTGATCCCACATGACAATGTTTTGGGCACCGTAACGTATCGACTTTGGCCTAAGCCAGGTCGAATTAAGGGATAAGCGTGTTCGCGAAAATCTGCCAAGCCAGCAACGACTTAGCCACCAAACTAAGCACAATGTAAATTCGTTCGCCATGTAAGTAATTACTCCACTTACCTTTAGCTTTGTATTGCTTGTATTGCACCCAGGCAAATGAATTGAAAAATAAGAAAATGGTAATTATGATTCCGTAAACAAATGCGGGAGGGCTCGATTCAGGTGGACCACCTGGGGAAAGTACATAAATCAAAACAGCAATCCACGGCACTATTCCAGCAATGCAACCAAAGATAAATGGAACCCAGCCACCGTTACCAGGCTGTTCGTACTTTTCTTGTAGCCACCCAAAGAGAATCATGGAAGCATTTACACCGAAGATTGCAACAAGTGCGGTGATGTCGGCAATACCGGTGATTTGAGCAATCAGAACGATCATCACGGATGAGCTGATTGAGTACTCAACCCAACGGAAGTAGTTGCGCTTTTCTTCTAAGCCCTTGCCGTACCGGCCAAAGAATTGTGGACTTGCAACAATGAAATGTGCCAGTGCAGACAGACCAAGGAATAGCGCAACTGCAAGTGCAAGTGGAGTCTCAAATACAACAACCGGTTCTGCGAATGAAGATCCCGGTGGGCCAGCCATGTAAGTAGCGGTAACTGGAAGACTGAAGTCAGTTGATAGCGCAATGACGGCAGCCATCTGTAACAAGTGCACAACGCCCGCAATCAGATTGAATCTGCGAAGGCCCGGAATCGTTAGTTTGCTCATAACTCAAGCGTAGTTATTCAAATTCAAAAGATTGTTATTCAAACCGCTGTATTTATGCGGGAAAACAACGACTTATGGAACGATTACGAGCTTTCCTTGGATATCACCTTGGTGCATAAATTCGTATGCTGCTTTTGCATCCTCAAGTGAGAACACTTGTTGAATGTGAGGTCGAACTCCGGTCTCACCCAGGAACTTAAGCAGGCTCTCAAATTCAGCTCGAGTTCCCATAGTGGATCCAATCACTTCAAGTTGCAAGAAGAACAACCGATTCAAATCAGCTGGGGGATTAGCACCACTTGTAGCGCCACAAATCACAATTTTTCCACCTGGTCGCAGACTTCGCATTGAGTGTGACCAAGTTGCCTCGCCAACACTTTCCATTACTGCATCGACTTTGCCAGGTAGTCGCGCGCCAGACTCGAACGCCTCATTTGCGCCAATTGATTTTGCATACTCACGTTTGGCTTCGTCGCGGGATGTAACCCAAGTAATGAAACCAGCAGCACTTGCAAGTTGAATTAGCGCAGTTGCAACACCACCACCGGCTCCTTGAATTAAGACAGTGTCACCTTTTTTCAAACCCGATTTAGTGAAAAGCATTCGATATGCGGTTAACCAAGCGGTTGGTAGGCAAGCTGCTTCTTCAAAAGTAAGGAAATCAGGCTTTGGAATTACGTTATAAGCCGGAACTGTTACGTACTCGGCATGAGTGCCGTCATGAACTTCGCTTAATAATGAGCGCTTTGGATCAAGAGTTTCATCACCTTTGGAGGGATCACCGAGTACGGCATGAACTATGACAGCAGTGCCATCGTCCAAAGTTCCTGCAGCATCAGAGCCAAGAACTATTGGCAGATTTTCTGGAGCTGTGGCAACGCCGCGTAGCGTCCAAACATCATGGTGATTTACCGCAGCCGCCTTAACTGCAACTCTTACCCAGCCTTCAGAGATAACTGGATCGGGATGCTCGCAAATTGAAAATCCTTCAAATGGGCTTTCTTGATTTCCACTAGTTGCAACAACAGCGCGCATTAAACATCTTCCTCATCGTCATCGAGCCGAGCTAGCCAAGTTGCTAACCGCTCAGTTGGAACTTCAAAGTCAGGAAACGTATCGACAAACTCTCGCATCCGCTCAGCCAACCATTCAATCGTAATTTCTTCTTGGCCGCGTCGCTTTTCTAATTCTTCGATACCTCGGTCAGTAAAGTACACAGTTAGTCCTTCCGAGTGGGCGATTAACTAAAAGCCTGAGCAACAAGGGCTTGCTGCTCTAGCTCGCTGCGATGGTGTGACCCAACCGCTGGGGAACTAGATGCCGGGCGAGAGATGCCAGTAATTGCTCGATTGATTAACGCCGGCAAATTCATGGCCATAAAGCTCCAAGCACCTTGATTGGCAGGTTCTTCTTGAACCCAACGAACGTTAGCCAAGTTCTTGTAACGAGCAAGTTCTGGTGGCAAAGTGATTGATGGCAGTGGGTAAAGACGTTCGAGGCGCACAATCGCAACATCCTTACGACCAAGCTTTTCACGCTCGGCAGCTAGGTCGTAATAGACCTTTCCACTACAGAGCAAGACCGATGTCACATCGTCTGGATTTACCGTTGTGTCACCAATGATCGCCTTGAAAGTTCCCTCGGTGAAATCACTGACTTTTGAAGTAGCAAACTTTGCACGCAGAAGGGACTTGGGAGTAAACACAACTAGTGGTCGAGTAAGTGTTGACTTAACCTGCCAGCGCAACAAATGGAAGAAGCTTGCTGGCGTTGTTGGCATAGCCACAGTTATGTTGTCCTGCGCACACTGTTGCAGGAATCGTTCTACACGTGCGCTGGAATGATCTGGCCCTTGGCCTTCGTATCCATGCGGAAGTAACAAAACTAGGCTGTTCTTTTGCGCCCACTTTTGCTCACCAGTAGTGATGTATTCATCAATTATGGTTTGGGCCCCATTGGCAAAGTCGCCAAACTGGGCTTCCCATATCGTTAAGGCCTCGGGACGAATAACGGAATATCCGTATTCGAATCCCATTGCTGCATATTCACTTAGTAGCGAATCATAAACATCAAGCTTGGCGCCCGCCTCATAGCAAGTTTTAAGTGGTTTGTACTGCCAGCCGGTTTGCTTATCAACGATGACTGCATGGCGATGCCCAAATGTGCCGCGACGACTATCTTGTCCAGCTAATCGGATTACAGTTCCTTCGGTAAGTAGCGAGCCAAGAGCTAGTGCCTCACCCATACCCCAATCAATTGCATCGGTTGCAACCATCTCTGCGCGTCTGGCAAGTTGCGGCGCTAGACGTGGATGTACCGTAAATCCTTCTGGCATATTGGTCTGGCTGGCTACGACTCGATCAACTACCGCGCGCTTAATGGCTGTTGGGACTTCCCAAGTTGGAGTTTGTGGGGCGAGAGTTTGCTGGCCAGTCAAAATAACTTCGGAGGCTGAGGAATTGAAATGCTCAGCTGATTCTGATTTGGTTTCCTGGAACACGC
>CAIYGJ010000028.1 GCA_903925705.1 uncultured Actinomycetes bacterium
GTTCTGCCTGCATCACAGTTTCAACTGAGTCGGCGATCACTTCTCGTGAAACAAGTGAAAAGTGCATTCCTTCGTGGCCCATGGAAATTCCATCAGAAACTGAAATTGTTCCGAATTGCATTGGGAAACCACCAGCATCGATGACGCCTTGCTTAGAAGCTTTAGCTAAACGATCAAGTGAAAGGTTGCAAGGCGTGATTTCATTCCAAGATGATGCAATTCCGATCTGTGGCTTAACCCAATCGGCGTCGCCCATGCCGACAGCGCGCAACATTCCTCGTGCTGGGGCACGTTCTAAGCCATCAGTTACTAAGCCAGAGCGCGGTTTCATCTTCGACATGACATAATTCTAACCTGTAACTAGCTATTAATTAGCCCCAAATAAAAGTAACTGAACTGGAGTTCGCCTTGTCTACTGCAAAACATACCCAAGATGGTCTAGATCCAAACCGTTGGCGCACATTAGCCGTCATCGCAATCGCGCAATTGATGGTGGTTCTCGATGGCTCCATCGTAAATATCGCAATTCCTAGTGCCAAGGCAGATCTCGGTATCACAGATGCGAATCAGCAGTGGATCGTTACTGCATACACATTGGCATTTGGTTCTCTCCTTTTACTGGGTGGCCGCGTCGCTGACTTCATCGGTCGCAAAAAAGCATTCATTATTGGTCTCTTAGGTTTCGCAGGTGCGTCAGCACTTGGTGGAATCGCAGCAACACAGGATTTACTTTTCGCAGCTCGTGCATTGCAAGGTGTATTCGGCGCTCTTCTAGCCCCTGCTGCCCTATCGCTCGTCAGCGTTACTTTCACTGATCCTAAAGAGCGCGCAAAAGCTTTTGCTGTTTATGGCGGAATCTCAGGCGGTGGCGCCGCAATCGGCTTAATCCTCGGCGGCGTATTAACTGAGTACTTCTCATGGCGCTGGTGTTTAGGTGTAAACATTCCAATTGCAATTATTACCGCGCTCTTTGCAATTCCTGTTGTGAAGGAATCAAAAGCCGGTGGCGAACACAGCTATGACATTCCAGGAGTTCTTACCGCAACACTCGGTTTGTTCTCACTTGTTTACGGATTCAACCGCGCAGCTACTGTTGGTTGGACAGCCAATGAAACCATCGGATTCTTAATTGCCTCGGTTGTCTTACTTGCTACATTCGTAATGATCGAACAAAGAGTTCGTAACCCACTTATGCCTATGCGCGTGTTAATGGAACGTAACCGTGGTGGCTCATACCTAAGCTCATTAATCATTGGTGCTGGAATTTTCTCCATGTTCTTATTCCTCGGTATCTACTTACAAAGCGTGCTTGGTTACTCACCACTTAAGTCAGGCTTTGCGTTCTTGCCATTTACATTCGGTATCGTTTTTGCGGCAGCAACAGCTTCGAAGTTGCTGCCTAAAATTGGTCCTCGCAAGTTAATGGTGCCTGGTTTACTAATGTCAGCAACTGGCATGTTGTTACTAACTCGCATCACGCCGGATACCAGCTACTTCACGCACGTACTACCGATCTTGCCAATCATTAGCTTTGGCCTTGGTTTGGTATTTATCCCAAGTGCTTCAACTTCACTTCATGGAATCGGTAATCAAGATGCCGGTGTTGCAAGTGCGTTGATTAATACCAGTCAGCAAGTTGGTGGTTCTCTTGGTACCGCGCTTCTGAACACAATTGCAGCAACTAGCACGGCTGCTTACATAACTAACCACGGAGATCTAGGACCGAAACTTATGCATGCAGCCATGACTCATGGTTTCACTGTGGTGTTTAAGTTCAGTTCTGGGCTATTAGTTATTGGTGCAATCGTGGTCTTTGCCTTTATTAATATCGGCAAAGAAGCAATTGTTGAAACTGAAGGTGCTGCAGTCGGGCACTAGTTTCAAATAATTAAGCTTGACCCCAGACTATTGACCTAGGTGGCCAAGTAGAAGCTCTCGTACGCGAGCGGCATCTGCTTGGCCCTTTGTCTCTTTCATGACTGCGCCAATTAGTGCACCTGCTGCAGGCAAGTGACCGCTACGAACTTTCTCGGCAGTTTCAGCTTGTTCAGCACAAACTTTTTCAATCGCAGCCATCAGCGCACCATCATCATTTACAA
>CAIYGJ010000029.1 GCA_903925705.1 uncultured Actinomycetes bacterium
ATCCTGTAAAGCTTTCTGATATTCACTGACATCAATCTGGCCAAACCGATCCACTAGCTCTCGCTGTCGTGAACTCTTTGTAATGTTCTGGTTCGCTGCCTGTCCATGAACTTCGACTAGGTTTTCACCAACAGCCGACAAAGTGCTGGCAGTAGCGCTAACTCCATTTGTTGTAGCTTTGCTCTTTCCATCCGCAGCAACAGTACGAGTGACAATTAACTCGCCATCTTCAACCAGAACATCTTCAAAAAGATGTTCTGAAGAATGTGGAATAGAAAAGCGACCGCTTGCGACTAATCTTTCAGATCCTTTGCGTACCAAGGCGCTATCGGCTTTACCGCCTAAAATGAGGTTTAAAGCGGTCAAAATCATCGTTTTACCGGCTCCCGTTTCACCGGTCAAAACAGTCAGGCCTTTAGAGATTTCTAGTGTTGATTGATCAATAACACCAATAGAGCGAATTGTTATCTCTTCAAGAAAAGTGCGTTCACTCACCACGCCATCCTTCAACGGGAAGTTTGAACTTTGCTACTAAACGATCGCTAAACAATGTGTTCTTCAAGTGTGCCAACTTAATGATGCGTGGGTTCTTTGTGACAATCACCCGGTCGCCTCTTTGTAAAGCAAATTTACGCAAAGCATCAGCTGATAAGAACGCTTCTGAAGATTCAATGCCAACTGCAATTTTGGACTGTGGAGAGATTACAAGTGGACGCGAAAAAAGAGCATGTGCCGAAATCGGTAACACAACAAGAGCGTCAACTTCTGGCCAAAGGATTGGACCACCAGCGGAAAATGCATATGCAGTAGAGCCAGTTGGAGTTGAGCAGATCAAACCATCGCATCCCCATCGTGAAATAGGGCGGTTGTCTATCTCAAGAAATAGTTCAACCATTGTTGCTTTCTCGCGCTCAACGGTCACTTCATTTAAAGCCCAACCGGATGCGATAACTGCGCCATCTCGCTCAACCGTGTATCCCAAGGTAATGCGTGGATCAATGACATAAGTTTTATTCACTAACGCGTCTATTACATCTGAGATCTTCGAGCGTTCGACCTCTGACAAGAAGCCAACTGAGCCCAGATTCACGCCGAGCAATGGAATATCGCGTTCTTGTGCAACCTCTGCCGCACGTAACATTGTTCCGTCGCCACCCAGTACGACCGCAGCTTCGAGCTGTGGCAGATCTGCCAATGTTGATTTGATCATTCCTGGAATATCAACATCGGAAATCGTATAAATACCAAAAGTAGATGCAAGATTTTGTTGAAGTTCAACCGCTGCCACAACGGCATCAACGCGTGCTGGATTACATACGATTAACAGATTGCGCATTACTGGGGTCCAATCGCTATAGCTTCATCCAACATCGCATGGTCAATTTCAGGTGCACCTCGGCGCAGCCATAAGAAGTATTCAACATTTCCAGCAGGGCCAGGCAGTGGACTTGCTGAAATTCCTAAGGTTCCGAGTCCCACATCGTAAGCTGACTCGGCCACTTCAATCACAGCCGCTTTCCGCAAAGCAGGGTCGCGAACGACGCCACCAGCGCCCAATTTCTCTCGTCCGACTTCAAATTGAGGCTTTACCATCAAAACAAAATCAGCTTCTGGTTTGGAAACTGCAGCTAGCGCAGGAAGTACCAAAGTCAGCGAAATAAATGAAAGATCGGCAACCACTAAATCAATTGCTTCGCCGACCATATCGCCCGTTAGATGACGGATATTTGTGCGATCAAGAACTGTTACTCGTTCATCTTGTCGAAGTCCCCATGCGAGTTGACCGTAACCAACATCGACTGCCACGACATGACCGGCATTCCGACGTAGCAAAACATCTGTAAAACCACCTGTAGACGCACCCGCATCAAGACATCGCTTGCCCTCAACGACAACGCCTGTGAAAGCGGTAAGCGCACCATCCAGTTTGTGACCACCACGCGAAACAAAATCGTCACGATCACCGGCAATCACAATTGAGGTCTCGGCATCTACTTGAGTTGCTGGCTTTGTAGCCGGGATACCATTTACAAGTACTGAACGTTTTTCAATAAAGTCAGCCGCCTGTTCACGCGAACGGGCCAGTTCTCGTCGAACTAGCTCGGCATCCAAACGTGTTTTCATGTAAAGATTAAAGTCCGTCGATTGAAGACAATGCTTGATTGAGACGTTGATGTAATGCTTCAAATCGAGCGGCGTGATCGCCAACTTCCATCGCATCTATCTCTTGCAATTCAGAGCGAAGCTCTTCTA
>CAIYGJ010000030.1 GCA_903925705.1 uncultured Actinomycetes bacterium
ACATCAACATCGCGACCAGTAAGTGCTGCTTCAACTGCAGCAATTCCTTCTGGCGCGGACAATAAACAAATTGCGGTGATTTGATTTGCGCCGCGTTCAAGCATCAAATCAATTGCCGCTATCAAAGTTCCACCAGTTGCCAACATTGGATCAAGTAAAAATACTTGACGGCCTTTTAAGTCTCCAGGGATTCGATCTGCGTATGTTGACGGTTGCAAAGTGTCATGATCGCGAACCATTCCAAGGAACCCGACTTCGGCAGTCGGTAAGAGTCGTGTCATGCCATCGAGCATTCCTAAACCTGCGCGCAAAATTGGAATCACAACTGGAGTTGGAGCCGACAACCGAACGCCTTGAGCTGGCGCAACCGGCGTTTGAACCGTTACTGATTCCACTCGAATCGAACGAGTTGCTTCGTAAGCCAGAAGGGTCACCAATTCGTCGGCAAGGCGACGAAAAGTCGGTGAATCAGTACGTTCATCTCGTAAGGCAGTTAGCTTGTGGGAAATTAGTGGGTGATCAGTAATTAGTTTGCGCACGTGCTCACAATAACCGTCTGAATCAGATTCATAGAGTTTGGATCTGAGTTTTGTTATTAATGTGACTGGAGTGACTAAATGTCGACTATCCGCGTAACGGCTTCATTCCAGTTGTCTTAACAAGTACGCCGAACGCGCACTAAAAAGTCCTGCAACGTACACTTTCTATAGATATTGCGAATGTCGCAGTGTTTTTAAGAGAGGAGCCCTCCGTGTTGAAGGGTGTAAAACTTGCCTCAGTCCTAGCGGTAGCGTCATTGGCGCTTGCAGCTTGTGGATCAAGTGGCGACAAAGCTGAAAGTGCAGCTCCAACAGAGCCAGCAGCATCAGCCGTTAAAGTCGGTATGGCCTATGACCAAGACGGTAAGGGTGACGGCTCGTTCAACGACGCTGCATTCGCTGGTCTTTCAAAGGCTCAGACAGACCTTGGTGTAGAAATCAAGGAAGTTAACTCAGGCGCAAGCGCAACTGACGCAACTCGCGAAGAACTTCTAACACTTCTTGCTGATGGTGGATACAACCCAGTTATCGCAGTTGGCTTCGCATACAGCGCTGCATTAACTGCAGTAGCTCCAAAGTACCCAAATACAACATTCGCAATCGTTGACTCTGTTGTTGACTCACCAAACGTTGGATCATTGGTCTTTGCTGCAGAGCAAGGTTCATACCTAACTGGTGTTATCGCAGCATCTGCTTCAAAGTCAGGCACAATTGGCTTCATTGGTGGCATGGAAATCGATCTAATCAAGGCTTTTGAAGCTGGTTACATCGAAGGTGCACAGTCTGTTAACCCAGACATCAAGATCGAATCCAAGTACATGGGTCCGGCAGGCGACAACACAGCATGGAACGTGCCTGAAAAGGCAAAGACTGCAACTGATGGCATGATCGCCAACGGTGCAGACGTTATCTATGCTGCAGCTGGCGGCTCCGGTCTAGGTATGTTCCAGTCTGTAAAGGCTGCAGGAGCAGGACACTGGGCAATCGGTGTTGACTCTGACCAGTACACAGTTCCAGCACTTGCTGAATACAAGGACATCATCTTGACATCCATGTTGAAGCGCGTTGACGTAGCTGTATACGACGTCATCAAGGCCGTAGTAGATGGTGCACCACTAGTTGGTGTTAACAACTTCGACCTAACTAAGGATGGCGTTGGCTACGCAACTTCAAACTCTGCCGTAACTGATTACGCTGCTGCTGCTGACGCTGCTGCTGCAAAGATCAAGTCCGGCGAAGTTGTCGTTGGTACAACCGTCAAGTAACAAATCATTACAGTGAGGCTCGGGTGGAAAAATCCACCCGAGCCTCACTTTTTGTTTCTAGAAGTCGTAAGTTTAGGTAGTAACAAAATCTGAAAGGCGCGGTTTTAGCAAATGAGCCAAAGTGCACTAGCGGTTGAACTCAAAGGGATCTGGAAACGATTCCCAGGAGTAATAGCAAACAGCGACATAAATCTCAAAGTTGCCTCCGGAACAGTTCACGCCATCGTAGGCGAGAACGGCGCAGGCAAGTCCACCTTGATGAAGATTCTTTACGGCATGCAAAAAGCTGATGAAGGCACAATCTCAATCAACGGTAGCAATTTGATTTTTGGATCCCCGTCAGATGCAATCGACGCAGGTATCGGCATGGTTCACCAACACTTTATGTTGGCCGACAACTTTACAGTTTTAGAAAACATTGTTTTAGGAAGCGAACCAAAGAATGGCATCCGACTAGATTTTGCAAAAGCCCGCAAACAGATTTCAGATATTGCTGCCGAAAATGGTTTAGCAGTTGATCCTGATGTA
>CAIYGJ010000031.1 GCA_903925705.1 uncultured Actinomycetes bacterium
AAAAAGATCAACTCGCCCGCATACATGTTTCCAAAAAGTCGCATTCCCAAAGAAACGCCTTTTGCAACGTATTCAATGATATTTAAAACAAGATTGAAGGGCATGAGATACCACTTGGCGCCAAACGGAGCAGAAATTAGCTCGTGCATAAAACCGCCAACGCCTTTGACCTTAAAGCTGTAGAAAAACACGAGTAGCAACACTGAGAAAGACATGCCAAGCGTAGCATTCAGGTCGGTCGTCGGAACAATCTTATGGTGTGGCACGTGCACGCCAAAACCTTCAATGAAGTGATTAACGCCAACGATCCAATCTACTGGAACCAGGTCAAGGGTATTTAAAAGAATGATCCAACAAAAGACGAACAGTGCTAGAGGCGCAATAAAGGATCGGTCCCCATGGACAATTCCCTTTGATTGGGTCTCGACCATTTCAACCAGCATTTCAACCAAACATTGAAAGCGTCCTGGAACACCAGGTGAGGCTCTGCGAGCAGCAATCATCAATAAAAATACTGTGACCAAACCCATGAGGGTAGTCCAAAAAATGGTGTCGAAGTGAATCACACTAAAGTCAATAATGGATGCCTGTGGCCCCCCAATATTGTTGAGATTTTGCAGATGCTCTGCAATGTAAGCGGTGGGTGTAAGCGCTTCTGTGGCCGCGTGTTGGCCTACTTCTGCTGCTGCTTTAACTTCACTAGACATCTCTTACTTGTCCTTGTTTATATTCTTCTTGCTACTTCCAGAACCACGCCAACAGATAACATTTAAGCGTAGCTAAATAAGTAACAAGCAACGGGATCCATTTCAAATCAGGCTGCTTTAGGGCAAAGCCTATGAACAAAACGATGGTTGCTAGGATTTTGATAAATTCACCAGAAACCACTGCTGCCAAAAAGCCGCCGGGGCTGGATTTGACGCTCTTCTTTGCCGCCTCTATTCGCATCAAAAACAATGCGGAAGGCAAAAATCCAATCAAACCGCCTACTAAAGCCGAATAAGTATAAACGCTTTTATCAGCTAGACTCGAAAATACATAGCAAGCAGTGGCGATTGTTAGGGTAATGGCAACCTGACTAAAAACAATCCACCACGCATTCATGGAAGCAAAGTTACGTGGCTTTACTTTTCGCAAGGCGTCCATTTCCTCTTTGCTAAGGGTCTTATAGGAGTCGCCCTCGACTTCGTCCCATTCGTGTTTATTGGTTAGCTGAGTTCTATTCACAAAATACTTTTCATCGGGCTAGCAAAAGCTAGTTAAGCAGCCTCAATACCCAACTTTTTGAATAAGGAATCAAGCTCATCGAATTGGCTAAAGCCAATTCGAATTTCTCCACCCTTACCTTTGAACTTAAATTCCACGTTTAACCCTATTAAATCAGCGATTTCTTGTGAAAGACGGCGCATATCAGGGTCGCGGCTAGGCGCACTAGCGCCCGGCTTAATTTTGGACTTTTTGTCCCCAATCTGACCACCAGCCATTGCCAACGCTGCAGACATTTTTTCCGCTTCGCGCACCGATAGGCCTTGGGCAGCAATTTTTTGAGCCAAGGCTACCTGGCTAGCACCCGGTAATGGCAATAGGGCGCGGGCGTGACCCATATCGATATCGCCCGCCAAAAGCATTGCCTGCACAGGCTTTGCCAACTGAGCCAAGCGCAATAAATTGGTAATAGCACTACGAGATTTTCCTACTGCTTTTGCGGCCTGCTCATGAGTAAAACCAAATTCTTCAATCAATCTTGCCAGGCCCTGTGATTCTTCCAGCGGATTTAAATCCTCCCGCTGCATGTTTTCGACTAAGGCCATTGCTGCTGCTGCCTGATCATCTGCACCAGAAACTAAAACAGGCACCTCTTTCAGTCCAGCAATGGAGGCTGCTCTAAAGCGCCGCTCCCCCGCAATGATTTCGTACTTCCCTGGAGCTACAAGCCTAACTAACAATGGCTGCATCACACCCTGTTCACGAATGCTTTCTGCTAATTCTTGCAAAGCACTGGCTTCCATTTTTTGACGAGGTTGATATTTCCCCGCCTGAAGTGCGGTCAATGGCAAGCGATTGATATCTGTTGTGGAGCTTACTTGCTGAGTTTTTTCACCGAGGAGCGCCTCTAGTCCTCTGCCCAAACCTTTTTTCTTAATTGCAACCATGCTGTTTTAATCTTTCCAAAAGTTACAGATGTTTGATGCGTTCGATCATCTCGGCGCCAAACTCTAAATACGCCTTCGAGCCTCTTGAAGAACGATCAAAAACCACCCCAGGAAGGCCATAGGATGGGGCTTCCGCCAGGCGTACGTTGCGGGGAATAATGGCCTTAAATACCTTGTCGCCGAAGTGCTCAAGCAGCTGATCCGACACTTGCTGCTGCAATGTCATGCGCGCATCAAACATCACGCGAAGCAAACCAATGATGGCCAAATCGGGGTTTAAGTTTGCGTGCACTTGTTTTATCGTGTTCACTAAATCTGACAAACCTTCCAGCGCAAAATATTCACACTGCATTGGAACGATGACGCCATTTGCTGCACACAAACCATTGAGTGTTAACAATGACAGTGCAGGGGGGCAGTCAATCAGAATGAAATCGTAATCATTGGCTACTTCTGCTAAAGCATCTTTCAAGCGTGATTCGCGTGCATCGATGTCTACTAATTCGATTTCTGCACCAGCCAAATCACGGTTTGCTGGCAACATATCGTAAGCAGAGCTTTCGCAGCGTTGTACACAATCCTTCACCCTCGATTGCCCAATCAATACCTGATAAACAC
>CAIYGJ010000032.1 GCA_903925705.1 uncultured Actinomycetes bacterium
CTCATGTACATTCTCTGGAACCAAGCCAGCCACATCCCCGCCAAACTTAGCGATTTCCTTAACGATGCTTGAAGAAAGGAAGCTGTATTCCGGATTCGTTGCCACAAACAAGGTGTCTACGCCTAGGCGGGAGTTCATTTGGGCCATTTGAAGTTCGTAATCAAAGTCCGATATTGCTCGAAGACCCTTGAAAATCGCGCTGATCCCATTGACCTTGCAGTAATCAACTAGCAGCCCTTTGAATGTATCAACCACGATGTTTGGGTATGGCTTAACGCATTCGGTGATCATTTCAATTCGCTGTTCCATGGTGAACAATCCGGCTTTGGTGCTGTTCTGAAGGACCGCAACTGTCACATGGTCATACTGTTCAGCTGCCCGAGCAAATACATCAAGGTGTCCAAAAGTTACTGGATCAAAAGAACCTGGACAAACGGCTTTTCTAGTACCGCTCGTTGTCATCTAACTCACCCTCTCTAAACCGACCGTTGCTGACTTGCTATTGAACACTATTCAGATACTGACCGTACCAAATAGTCGTGTCTCCATAAACCTTCTTGCGAAGTTCTTCAACAGATTCTGGCCAAATCACCTGAGAGCGTGACCCCCGCTCAACCACGATCAAGGCGTATTCGTTTAGCCAGTCATTCTTAGCTAGGTGGCCAATCAGAGTGTTTACCTGTTCGTCTTCGAACGAATACGGCGGATCAATAAACACCACATCGAAACTTCCACGCCCAGATTTTTGGGCAACATCCATTAATGCATCTGCAATTACAACTCGAGCGTTCTTGATGCCAAAGTTTGCAACATTGGAATGCAAAGTATCTGCGGCTCGCAAATCCTTTTCAATCAGCACCGCTTCGGCTGCGCCTCGCGAAATGGATTCAATTCCAAATGCGCCCGAGCCTGAGAACAGATCTAAAACTCTTAAGTCATCGAGTCCACTTACCGCATGTTCAACTGAAGAAAAAATAGCTTCTCGAACTCGACTCGAAGTTGGTCGAGTTTCGGCATCTGGAACTTTGATTGAGCGACCGCGAAAATCGCCACCAATTATTCGCGTCATGATTTCTTCACAAACTCGGCGCGGGCTTGATCAATTAGCGATTGCACAGCTCTGGCTAACGCTGGATTGGAATCCAGTTCAGGATCTTTGTTAACGATATTCACAGCAGCAATTCTTGCCTGTTCCAAAATTGTTTCATCACGCAGGATGCTGACTAGCTTCAAACTCGAGCGCATGCCAGATTGATTCCGTCCGAGTACATCTCCTTCACGCCGCTGTTCTAGATCAAGAGCTGCCAATTCAAAACCATCATTCGTGGAAGCAACTGCAGCTAAACGCTCGCGGGCTGGACTAAATGGTGGAGCTTCAGTTACTAGCAAGCAAAGCCCAGGGGCACTGCCACGACCAACGCGGCCGCGAAGTTGATGCAGCTGGCTAATGCCAAAACGGTCCGCATCCATAATCACCATCGTGGTGGCATTTGGAACATCCACGCCAACTTCGATCACCGTTGTGGAAATCAATACATCAATGCCATCTTTATGCGCTGGGCCATTTGCAAACCTTTGCATCACATCATCTTTATCAGCGCCAGCCATTTGGCCATGCATGATTCCAACACGAACATCTTTTAGTGAGCCCTCAATTAACTGCGGCGCCAAGTCTTCAAGGGCAATTGCTTGGCGTTGTCCTGGCTTCAAGTCCTTATCCTCTTGGCTAGCAATTCGGGGAACGACAACGTATGCCTGATGCCCAGCTCGCACTTCTTCGACGATTCGCTCCCATGCCCTAGCTAAGTGACTTGGTTTTTCAGATGACAAAACAACATGGGTAGTAATAGGAGAACGTCCAGCGGGAAGTTCACTCAAAGTTGAAATGTCTAATGCACCAAATGCCGTCATCGCAACTGTCCGTGGAATTGGTGTGGCAGTCATAACTAAAACATGTGGCCGACGATCGCTTCCAGCTTTACCAACCAGCGTTGCGCGCTGTTCAACACCAAAGCGGTGCTGCTCATCAATCACAACCAAACCGAGGTCAAAGAAATCGACTCGATCTTCGAGTAGCGCGTGGGTGCCAATCACAATTCCGGCTTGGCCAGAAGTTATGTCTAAAAGCGCTTGTCTTCTGGCAGCGGTCGTCATGGAACCAGTGAGCAGAGTTACACCTGTGCCTTCATCGTGAGCCCCAAGCCTGCCCCGCTCGGCCAATGGTCCAAGCAAGTTTGTTATCGCTCGATAATGCTGAGCAGCGAGTACTTCAGTTGGTGCCAACAGTGCTGCTTGGCCACCTGAGTCCACGACAGTGAGCATGGCTCGGACTGCAACTACCGTCTTGCCACTTCCAACTTCACCTTGCAGCAGGCGATGCATGGGATGACCAGCAGCCATTTCAGCTGAAATAGTCTTGGCAACTTCGCTTTGACCTTGGGTTAACGTGAAGGGCAACTTTGCATCAAACGCGGCAAGTAAGCCATCAGGTTTTTCAGATCTGGCAATTGCCGGCCAAGAGTCTTCTTCATGGCGCTGCTTTGCTAATACAACTTGCAGGGCCAAAGCTTCATCCCACTTCAATCGCAATCTGCTGGCTTCAAGTTGTTCAAGTGATGCTGGCTTATGAATCGCATGCAGGGCTATGTCTAGGTCGATTAGGCCCTCAGTTTTTCGGATGTCGGCAGGTAACGGATCTTCGATGTCGCCAAGTGCCGTAAGTGCCAAATCAATACTGCGTTCTATGGTCCAGGTCTGTAGCTTTTTGGTTGCGGGATAAACCGGCAAAAATGCTTCGGCGTAATCATCGGGATTTACATTGGCTGCATCATCCAACAGTTCGTACTCTGGATGAGTTAACTGTCGCTTATTGTTAAAAACCGAAACCTGTCCAGCAAACAATCCTTGTCGACCCGCAACTAAGTCTTTTTCTCGCCAATGTTGATTGAAAAACATTAAGGTCAAGGACCCTGAGCCATCACTGATCACAACTTCTTGACGAGTTCCACCCCGGGCATTTTTCAGATTCTTAAAACTTTTAACCTGAGCCTGTACCGTGACATGATCGCCAATTTCTAGATTGCCAAGATCAGTTAGCGCACCACGTTGTTCATAACGTCTGGGATAGTGGCGCAGTAAATCTTCGACCAGAACGATTTCGAATTCTGATTCCAAGAGTGCAGCAGTCTTGGCACCGACGACATCAACAACTTGGGTGCTTAAGTCCGCCATTTACTTAATTGCCCAGCTCAGAGATTCGAATGTTTGTAATTTCCATATCTGCTTCGCAACTTTCAATGACCAGGTTTGGCTGATCAGTATGGATGTGAAAGTTAAAGTTTGGTTCGATGCCTGAAACCGATATAGATTCGCCAAGCTTGCTGAGTTTTGATTCGATTTCCGCTTTTATACCTTGCGTGCAAACCACTGAGAACATTAGCTCAAAGGCAGGTCCGGAGTAATTCAATACAGTTTCACTTCGAGGCGTAACTTCTAGCGCAGTTAAGTCCAATCCAAGAGTCAGCGCGACGCCATCATGAAAAAATGACAACGCTAATGCGCCAGCGTCAA
>CAIYGJ010000033.1 GCA_903925705.1 uncultured Actinomycetes bacterium
AGTTAGCACCTGATCAATGATGCCGTACTCCTTGGCCTGGGGGGCAGTAAGAATTTTGTCGCGATCCATGTCGAGACGAATTTCTTCTACTGAGCGCCCAGTGTGATGAGAGAAGATACCTTCCATTTCATCACGCATACGCAAAATTTCATTAGCTTGAATTTCAATGTCAGATCCTTGGCCGCCACCTTCGGTGTATGGCTGGTGAATCAAAACTCGGGCATGTGGAAGTGCAAAGCGCTTGCCTGGCGTTCCAGCTGCAAGCAAAACAGATGCGGCTGAAGCGGCTTGTCCAAGACAAACGGTCTGGACGTTGCACTTGACGAACTGCATGGTGTCGTAAATTGCAGTCATCGCAGTGTAAGAACCACCAGGTGAGTTGATGTACATCTGGATGTCGCGCTCTGGATCAAGTGACTCAAGCACAAGAAGTTGTGCCATGACGTCATCAGCTGAAGCATCATCAATCTGGACACCCAGGAAAACAATGCGCTCTTCAAAAAGCTTTGCGTACGGGTTGTACTCACGTACACCTTGTGGAGTGCGCTCGATGTAACTCGGGAGAATGTAACGCGATTGTGGTGAATAATCCATGTGAGTCTCCCCTTATGCCGTTCCGCCTTCGCCAGCCACATCGCGCGCACTGCGCACCACGTGATCGACGAAACCATAGTCTTTTGCTTCTTCTGCAGTGAACCAGCGATCACGGTCTGAATCTTCAGTAACCGTTTCCACTGATTGACCAGTGTGCTCAGCAATTAGCTCAGCCATTTTTGCCTTAGTAAATTTCATTTGCTCTGCCTGGATCTTGATGTCCGCAGCTGTACCACCAATACCACCGGAAGGTTGGTGCATCATGATGCGAGCGTGTGGCAATGAGTAACGCTTGCCAGCGGCGCCGGCGCAAAGTAAGAACTGACCCATCGATGCAGCAAGACCCATCGCAACGGTTGCAATGTCGTTCTTTACGAATTGCATGGTGTCGTAGATCGCCATGCCGGCGCTGATTGATCCGCCTGGAGAGTTGATGTAAAGGAAGATATCTTTTTCAGGATCATCTGCGGCTAGTAGCAGGATCTGGGCACAAATTGCGTTCGCCATTTCGTCTGCAACTTGGGTACCCATAAAGATGATGCGATCTTGCAAAAGGCGCTGATAAACCGAATCGCCAAATTGCTGACCTGATGGGGACGGGGTGCGTGCTTCCGGAAGTGTTAATCCCGGTACCTCGATGCCGCTCACAAATACTCCTAAATGTTTAGTAACAACTAAACACTAAGGGGTGGGGCCGACATTGGCAGGGGCGACATGGGCATGTTCGCTCCTAGCGTTGGAGATGCCTACTAGTTCCCCACATTGTGACTAACTATTCGTCAGCCTCGCGGTACTTACTCGCTTTGAGTCCGACTATTCGTCAGCCTCGAAGTTTTCCGTATCTGAGCTGGCATCGAAATCGTCGTCAAAATCTGAATCCGCTTCATCGCCGCGAAGCACGGATTCAAGATCAATCTTGTTTCCTGACTTATCTACGACATTTACGTTTTCAAGTACATGAGCCAATGCCTTAGCGCGACGAACTTCCGAAACTGCGCCTTGAACCTGTCCGGACTGAACTAACTGATCAGCAAATTGATCTGGAGCCATGTTGTAGCGCTGGGCTTCTTGCATTAGCCACTGCGATAACTCAGCATCATTGACCTGTAAGTCTTCTACTTCGGCAATCTTGTCAAGAACTATGCGGGACTTAAGACCACTTCGAGTGTTGGTTGCAAACTCAGCCTTGTGAGCTTCGTCGCCATGACCATCATCAAAGTGTGCGTCGATTTCATCTTGAATTGTGCGCTCTGGAAGTTCAAGCTCCACGGCTTCCATAAGTGCATCGTGCGTTAAGTCGCGAGCCTGGTAAGCCTGTTCGATCAAACGGACACGGCCAAGACGAGTGCGAACGTCTTCGCGTAGTTCGCCAATTGTGTCGAATTCGCTGGCAAGTTGAGCGAACTGATCGTCAGCATCTGGAAGTTCGCGTTCTCTAACTGCTTTGACTACTACTTCAACGGTGATTCCCTTGCCGCTCCATTGACCAGCAGATGGAGTAAATAGGAAGTGGCGAA
>CAIYGJ010000034.1 GCA_903925705.1 uncultured Actinomycetes bacterium
GCAGTTTTTGTTGAAGCTGATGCTGCCGGCCAGGTTATGTTCTATGGCCGCGGCGCCGGCGGCGCTCCAACTGCAAGTTCTGTTGTTGGTGACGTAGTCGCAGCAGCCCGACATCGCGTAACTGGATCCGTAGGTCCAGCGCAAAGTATTTACGCAGACCTTGAAGTTCGCCCAATTGGTGAGGCAATAACTTCTTACTATTTGAATTTGAAAGTTTCCGACGAATCCGGTGTGCTAGCTGCAATCTCTAACGAATTTGCTAAGCATGATGTTTCAATTCAAGCAGTTCGCCAAGATGGTGAAGGCGATGCCGCGAGTTTGATTATCCGAACTCACGAGGCGCCGGAAAGTCGTTTGCGGGCAACTGTTGAAGCCTTGGAAAACATGACTGCTGTACGTGAAGTTCTAGGTGTTATGCGCGTTGAAGGTGCGGGCGCTTAACCATGGCCCATATTTGGCGCGGAGTCATCGAGGAATATCGGGACAGATTACCGATCGCACCCAATGACATTGTCGTTTCCTTGGGTGAAGGTGGAACTCCACTTGTTTATGCCTGCACTTTGTCAGAATTAACTGGCGCAAAGGTTTATCTAAAAGTTGAAGGCATGAATCCAACTGGATCCTTTAAAGACCGCGGTATGACCATGGCGATAACAGATGCAGCCCGTAATGGTGCAAAGGCTGTGGTTTGCGCATCGACCGGAAACACCAGTGCTTCAGCAGCAGCTTATGCAACTAAAGCTGGAATGAAGAGTGCAGTTTTAGTTCCGCAAGGAAAAATTGCGATGGGCAAATTAGCGCAGGCAGTTATTCACGGCGCAACAATCTTGCAGGTTGATGGAAACTTTGACGATTGCTTAGATATCGCGCGCGACTTAGCGGAAAACTATCCAATTGCACTTGTTAATTCAGTAAACCCAACTCGATTGCAGGGCCAAAAGACCGCAGCATTTGAAATTGTTGACGCATTAGGTGATGCACCCGACATCCACTGTCTGCCGGTAGGAAATGCCGGAAACATTTCTGCGTATTGGATGGGTTTCACCGAGTATTACCACGACAAAGTTTCAACCCAGCGTCCTGTTATGTGGGGATTCCAAGCAGCGGGCGCCGCGCCATTTGTTGCAGGACATCCAATTGAAAAGCCAGAAACTATTGCAACAGCAATTCGGATTGGAAAGCCAGCATCTTGGGATTTGGCAGTTGCTGCCCGCGATGATTCCGGTGGCCTAATTGACGCCGTAACTGATGATCAAATTTTAGATGCATATCGAATTCTTGCGGATAAAGAAGGTTTCTTTGTTGAACCATCAAGTGCTGCATCTGTCGCTGGCTTACTGCAACAAGCTCAGCGCGGTCTAGTCGATGCTGGATCAACAATCGTTTGCACTGTTACTGGAAATGGTTTGAAAGATACGCAGTGGGCTCTGGAAGATGCCAAAGATCCAGTAGTCGTGCCCGTTGATGTTAAAGCTGCCGCCGCTGCACTAGGTCTTGCCTAATGTCGCGCATAGTTTCAGTTTCCGTTCCTGCGACCAGTGCTAATTTGGGACCTGGCTATGACGCGCTTGGATTAGCTTTAGAGATTCGAGATTTTGTAACTGCGCAATTTACTGAAGACAACAAGATCACTGTTGAAGTAACCGGCCAAGGCGCAGGCAAACTCCCAACTGATGAATCTCACTTGATTGCCAAAACAATCATTGATGCCTGCAAAGCATTTGGCACGGAAGTCACCGGGTTGCATGTTGAATGCAAGAACGCAATCCCACAAGGTCGGGGATTGGGTTCAAGTGCAGCAGCAATTGTTGCCGGCCTAGTTCTGGCTAGCGAGTTAACTTATGCCCGAGCGAGTGAAGACGAGTTACTTCAAATGGCAAACGCTATCGAAGGCCACCCAGACAATGTTGCTGCCTGCCTACTGGGCGCAATGACAATTGCTTGGCTTGAAGATGACGGTAAAGCAAATTCAGTTTCAATGAATGTTCATCCTGACATTTCTCCAGTTCTAGGAATTCCGCAAACCGAGTTAGACACTCACAAAGCGCGTGGTTTGATTCCAGAATCCATTGCTCATGTTGATGCAGCATTTAATGCTGGACGCTCTGCCTTATTGGTCGCAGCAATGATCGGGGATCCAGATTTCTTGCTGGAGGCTACCGAAGATAAATTGCATCAGCCGTTCCGCGCCCAGGCTTACCCAGAATCCATGGAACTAATTGCCCAGCTTCGGGATGCGGAAATTGCAGCCTGCATCAGCGGTGCCGGACCGACAATCATTGCCCTTTGCACCTCAGATCAGGTAGCCCAAGCAACTGAAATCATTGCAAAATCTGGCTTTACGGCTGCTCCTGTGGCGGTTGCAGATCAGGGCGCAATTCCAGACAACAACGACGAACCAGCTAGCGAAGATTAAAACCTTCGAATTCAAGGCAATTTCGCATCAATCTGCATGACCTGCTAGTCTTATGACATCGGTTGAATCTCTTTCACCGAAAATCCCGCAAAAATTCTCGCGAAAATTCGTGCACTATTTGCTGGATAGAAAACCACTCAAAACATAAAGGACACATACGTGACCGAGACAACTGCCCAAGACAAAGGGCTGAACTCCAAACTTCTTCCTGAACTTAAGGCCATGGCCGCTGGACTAGGAATTGATGGCGCATCAGGTATGCGCAAAGCCGAACTTGTTAAGGCAATTGGTGCCAAGCAAGGTGGCGGTCGAGGCAGTCGTTCTGCATCCCGCCCAGCAGGTGCCGCAAAAAAAGAATCTGCAGGCGAAGAGCGCGCACCTCGTGAAGAGCGCGCACCCCGGGAAGAACGTGAAGAGCGCGCACCGCGTAACAACGATGGTGAATCTGAAGGCAACGACCGCGGCGATCGTGGCGACCGTAACGATCGTGGCGACCGTAACGATCGCAATGGTCGTAACCGACGTGGACGTGATCGCAACGATCGCAACAGCAATGGCCGCAACAACCGTGGTGCCCGCGGTGGAGATCGCGATTACGACCTAGAAGTTTCTGACGACGATGTATTGCTGCCTGTTGCAGGAATCATCGACATCCTTGATAACTATGCATTCGTTCGCACATCCGGTTACTTGCCCGGTCCAAACGATGTCTACGTATCAATGGGATTAGTAAAGCGTTTCTCACTTCGCAAGGGTGATGCAGTAACCGGTCAGGTTAAGCAGCCACGCGAAGGCGACCGCCCACAGAAGTTCAATCCACTTGTTCGCATAGAGTCCATCAATGGCCTTGAACCAGATGAAGCAATCAAGCGCGTTGATTTCGGCAAACTAACCCCGCTTTACCCACAGGATCGTTTGCGTCTTGAAACCGTGCCAAACAACTTAGTTACTCGCGTAATTGATTTGGTTGCACCAATTGGCAAGGGTCAGCGTGGTCTGATTGTTTCGCCACCAAAGGCTGGCAAGACCATGATCTTGCAAAACATTGCAAATGCGATTGCGGAAAACAATCCAGAAGTTCACTTGATGGTTGTTCTAGTTGATGAGCGACCTGAAGAAGTTACTGACATGCAGCGCTCGGTAAAGGGTGAAGTTATTGCTTCAACTTTTGACCGTCCAGCTGAAGACCACACCACAATTGCAGAACTTGCAATTGAACGCGCAAAGCGTTTGGTTGAAATGGGACATGACGTTGTGGTCCTACTTGACTCAATGACTCGTCTTGGTCGTGCTTACAACCTTTCAGCCCCTGCATCTGGTCGTATTCTTTCTGGTGGTGTTGACTCAGCTGCGTTGTATCCACCAAAGAAGTTCTTTGGTGCTGCTCGCAATATCGAAGAGGGTGGCTCGCTAACAATCTTGGCAACAGCCCTTGTGGATACCGGATCCCGAATGGACGAAGTTATCTTCGAAGAATTTAAGGGAACTGGAAACATGGAACTTAAGCTTGATCGTCGTCTGGCAGATCGTCGCATCTTCCCAGCCGTTGATGTTGAAGCATCCGGAACTCGTCGCGAAGAAATCCTTTTGGCCGCAGATGAGCTAAAGGTAATTTGGAAGCTACGCCGCGTGCTACACGCACTTGATTCCCAGCAATCACTTGAATTGTTATTGACTAAGCTTCGCGAAACCAAGAGCAACCTTGACTTCTTGATGCAGGTTCAAAAGACCACACCTGAAGCACCAGGTGGTATGGGTTCAGATTCGATGGATAACGTCGACTAAAGAAATTATTGAAAGGTCCGACATTCATCAGAGTGTCGGACCTTTTTCATTTAGTCAGACCAACTACACGGGTAGATTCAATTTGTGCGCCTTAAGTTCTGGACGATTCTGATTGAAAGTGCACTGTTAATTGTCGCAGTGGTCGGAATTGCCTCCGCGATCAATATTTGGCAAAACTCATCCAGTTATCCCGATGGTGGATGTCAGCAAACTTTGGTTGTCGGTAAATCGGTTAAAGGAATCTCGATTGAGGCCTGTCAACTCAATGGTTCAAATCCAGATGCTGAAAACACTTTGCTTGTCATAGGAACCATTCATGGCGACGAACCAGATGGCAAGCGAGTAATTGTTGAGTTAGAAGCATCGGGCACACCAAAAAACACCAACATCTGGTTGATTCGTGATGGAAATCCAGACGGGGCAAATCTTGCAACCCGAAGAAATGCCAATGAAGTTGATATCAACCGAAATTTTCCGATCAAGTGGAAGCCGTCAGATCCTTTGGCCCGAACTTATAGCGGACCCAGTCCAGCAAGCGAGCCAGAAACTTTGGCGTTAATGAATGCCGTCACAACGATAAAACCAACTCGCATTGTGGTTTTTCATCAGCCATACGCGCAAATTGATTGCCCTCCCGAGCGATCGACCGCAATAAGTGATCGGTTATCACAGCTAACGGGATTTAAGTCCGAGTGCATTCCTGGTGAAAAATCCGGGTCACCAACAAATACCTACACCGGAACTTTTACGATCTGGGCAAACGCAACATTTCCAGAGACCACAGCAGTTACGTTTGAATTAGGCCTAACAACTATGGATGCAAAGATTCACACAATTGCAAAAGCCATGCGCACCATTGCCGCAGATCCAAGCAGTTAATGGCTAAAGGGAGAAGCTCGGGTACTCGTCCGTTACAAGCAAGAATGCATATCCATAAACTCGATTCCAAAACTTCGTCACACCCAAAAGCACATCAGCACTAAAGGCTGGCATTTTTCCGGTGAACAAAATCGTGAACCAGGTAAAGACCAGTACTGCTAGGCCATAGATTACGTAAACAAATCCGACCAGATAAAGCGGTAAGGCAAGTAACCATTTAACTAATGGAAGGTAGCGATTTAATTTAGCGCCGCCTTCAACATCTGGGAATGTGATTTTGACATCTTCACTTTCCTCGATTGATGGGTAATTGTCATTTAGCAAAAGGATGTAAGCAGTAACGCGCGTTGATA
>CAIYGJ010000035.1 GCA_903925705.1 uncultured Actinomycetes bacterium
GAACGAATGTTGTCATCTTAGATTCCTTAGCCTGCTACTGCAGCTGCTAGTGCGTCACCAATTTGGCTGGTTGAGCGTGTTCCAGTTCGTGATGCTAGGTCTGCTGCAACTGCATCGTCAATCTTCTTTGCAGCATCTGCATAACCCAAATGATCTAACAACATTGCAATACTCAAAACTGTCGCAGTTGGATCGGCTTTACCTTGTCCTGCGATGTCAGGCGCGCTTCCGTGCACTGGTTCGAACATGCTCGGGTTAGTGCGACTTGGATCGATGTTTCCACTTGCAGCCAGACCGATACCACCGGCAATTGCTGCGCCAATGTCAGTCAAGATATCGCCGAACAAGTTGTCAGTGACAATTACATCGAATCGTTCCGGTGAAGTTAAGAAGTACATACTTGCGGCATCGACGTGACAGTAGTCCGTTTCAATATTTGGATACTCTGCCGCAACATCATTGAATGCTCGCTGCCATAGATCTCCCGCGTAAACAATCACGTTAGTTTTGTGAACAAGTGTGACCTTGCCCCGACGGCGACCTGCGCGCTCAAATGCATCACGAATGATTCGCTCTGCGCCAAAGCGAGTGTTCATGCTGATTTCAGTTGCAACTTCATGCGCAGTGTCCTTACGAAGGAAACCACCTGCACCTACATAAGGGCCTTCAGTTCCTTCGCGACAAACTACAAAGTCAATTTCTTTGGAGCCTTTTCCAACTAACGGAGAGGTAACGCCTGGGTAAAGCTTCACAGGTCGCAAGTTCAAGTGATGATCCAGCTGGAAACGCAGTGGCAATAGAACTCCGCGCTCTAGAATTCCTGGCTTTACGGATGGATCGCCAATAGCACCCAACAAAATCGCATCATGTTCTTTTAGTTCAGCAACCACACTGTCTGGCAAAGTTTCACCAGTTGCGTTGTATCGGCGCGCACCAAGGTCGTAATCGGTGGTGCTAAAGGTTAGGTCAACGCTGGGTGCGATTGCAGAAAGGACTTTAAGTCCCTCGGCAACTACCTCTACGCCAATGCCATCGCCGGGAATTACTGCCAATTTAATGTTGCTAGCCATGGAATAAAGGGTATCGGGGTTCGGTATTAATGGAAAAAGCGAAATCTCACGAAGCGAACGCCTTGGGCTCAATTCCGAGGTTTTTTCAGTATCGGCGCGCGGTGCTAAAGTGAAAGTAATGTTTACGAACCTGCTCCTTAACTGCCGCAACGAGGCCTAACCCGGCCCACTCGTTGCGGAGCTTTTTGCTTGCCGGATGCCCTTTTCGCAAACATTCACAGATTTTCGGAGAATTCCAATGACTAGCTACGAACAACGTAATTCGCAAAAACCATCAGGTATGCCATTTGAGCGCTACACACCATTTGCTCAAATTGATCTACCAGATCGCACCTGGCCAACCAAGGTAATTACGCAAGCTCCTCGCTGGTGCGCAGTGGACCTTCGCGATGGCAACCAAGCTTTGATCGACCCAATGACGCCAGATCGCAAAAAGCGCATGTTCGAACTTCTCGTACAAATGGGTTACAAAGAAATTGAAGTTGGTTTTCCATCAGCTAGCCAAATTGATTTTGATTTTGTTCGAATGCTTATCGACGAGAACTTGATTCCAGATGATGTAGTAATTCAAGTATTGACGCAGGCACGTGAACACCTGATCGAACGAACCTTCGAAGCCATTGAAGGTGCGCCTCAGGCGATTGTTCATCTTTATAACTCCACTTCAACTTTGCAACGTCGCGTTGTTTTTGATCTAGACAAAGAAGGCATCAAGGAAATTGCAGTTCACGGCGCCGAACTTTGCTTGAAGTATGCCGAGCAAATCGAAGGCACTGAAGTTTATTTCGAATACTCCCCTGAATCTTTCACTGGAACTGAACTTGATTATGCAATCGAAGTTGTTAATGCAGTAAACGACGTTTGGAAACCAACACCAGATCGCAAAGTAATTGTTAACTTGCCAGCAACAGTTGAAATGGCAACTCCAAATGTTTATGCCGACAGCATTGAATACATGGGTCGCAAACTGAACTACCGCGATTCAATCGTGATTTCGCTACACCCACACAACGACCGCGGAACTGGTGTGGCTGCTGCTGAGCTTGGTTACATGGCAGGTGCGGATCGAATTGAAGGTTGCCTGTTTGGTAACGGTGAACGTACTGGCAATGTTTGCCTAGTGACACTTGGAATGAACTTGTTTAGCCAAGGTATTGATCCGCAAATTGATTTCAGTAACATCGATGAAATACGTCGGACAGTTGAATACTGCAATCAACTTCCAGTCCCAGAACGGCATCCATATGGAGGCGACTTGGTTTTCACCGCTTTCTCAGGCTCACATCAAGATGCAATCAACAAGGGCCTAAACATCATGAAGCAAGATGCGAAGGCTGCTGGTGTTGAAGTCGACAAGTTCACTTGGAATGTTCCTTACTTGCCGATCGATCCTAAGGATGTTGGCCGCAGCTACGAAGCCGTGATTCGAGTTAACTCGCAATCTGGCAAGGGTGGTGTCGCATACATAATGCGCACTGAAAACAAGTTAGAACTTCCACGTCGCCTGCAAATTGAATTCAGTGCTGTCATCCAGACTCACACTGACACCGAAGGTGGCGAAGTAACTCCGGCACAAATGTGGGATTACTTCCAGGATGAGTACTTGCCAAACTCGGCTAGTCCATGGGGTCGCTTCAAACTTAAGACAGTCGCAGTGGATAGCGATGTTGAAGGCGACACTCGTGTAAAAGTGGCTATGAGCGACAAGACTTCCAGCGACGTCGAAGTCGAAGGTGTTGGCAATGGTCCAATCGCAGCCTTCTGTAATGCCATGGCTCAAGTTGGTGTTGATGTTCGAGTTCTTGATTATCACGAGCATGCGATGAGTAGCGGTGGCGATGCCCAGGCTGCTTCATATGTTGAGTGCGCAGTCGAAGGCCAAATGCTTTGGGGCGTTGGAATCGACTCCTCCATCGTGACTTCATCCCTAAAGGCAGTAGTCTCAGCAGTAAATCGAGCCCAGCGCAATAAGGAGATCTCCGCATGATCAGTCGTCACCTACGCCTAACATTTCCGGAAGCCCAAGTTGCCGAACCTGTGATCTACCACGTGGTTAAAGACTTCAATGTGATTCCCAGTATTCGCAGAGCTGCTATCGAAAATCACTTTGGTTGGATGATTGTTGAATTCAAAGGTGAGGTAGCAGATCTTGATGCTGCGATTTCATACCTAGAGAATTTGGGTGTTGAAGTTTCTCAAGCTGAGGGCGACATTCTCGCCGGTTAGTTTTTGAACGCAATTACGACGCTTATGGCGTAATTAATTACATTTATTACTTTGAATTGCTGAATTATTTTTTTATTCAACCTATTTAATGGGTTTCTTCGGTGTTTTCTATTTGGATCGTTCATGTTCACTAGGTAAATTTAAGGTGTATCAAAAGCGAATCCTAAAGGTCTCACATGTTGCCGAAACGTAAACTTCCCTTGAAATTTTATATAACGACTGCCACCTTGGCGGTTTTTTCTCTATCTTTCCTCGTCCCTACCAGCGCAAATGCCGCAACTTTATCTTCGGAAGAAAAGGCCTTGGTGCGAAGTATCGCCAAGACTTCACCTGAAATTGCCCAAGTTGTTCAAGCCGCACTGACTCGCGAAGATGCCAAGTATCGCGCAGGCGGGACCGGGCCAGATGCATTTGATTGCTCTGGATTAGTTATGTGGTCATTTGGAAAGGCGGGGGTGAAACTAAAGCACGGTACCGCAAATCAAATCAAACAAGTGAAGCGAATAAGTAAAAAGGATCTGAAGCCTGGAGATTTGGTGTTTTCTGGTAGAGCAAAGGGCGGCATTCAACACGTTGCGCTTTACATCGGCGATGGAAAAGTCATTCACGCTACGTATGGATCGACATCCCGTAAGAATCAAGTCCGGATTGATGACTTGAATTCTTCGTGGGTTATGGATCACAAAGCTTACGGTCGAGTGAAGCTCTAAGGCTTCGTCTCGATGCCTACGGTCGAGTAAAACTTTAAAGCTTTACTTCGCTCTTTGGAAATTTTGCAAACAAAACCGAATTTGTTTGAGTTCCATCTCTCCTAGTCATTCCATCGCGCAAAACCGTTTCCAACTCGAAACCAGCATTAAGCAAAGTTTTTTGCGATGCTAGATTTTCTGGCAGGGTGATTGCCGTTATCCTGCGAAATCCAATCGCGAAGGCAAAGTCAGTCAACATCTCAACTGCATGTGCGGCCAAGCCCTCACCTCGGGCTTGTGGACTAACCCAATAGCCAATTTCTCCAACATGGTCGAACTCATGAATGCTATGCAGGCTGATGGACATTGCTAATTCACCATTGCGCACTCCAGCTAAGGAAATTTTGTCTCGCTCCACATACTTTTGCGCTGAAGATCGAATCCACAGCTCGGCGATCTCTTTTGTATAAGGTACGGGAACCGTGGTGAATTCTTGGATGGCTGGATCCTGACAGATTTCAAAAACTGCTGAAACATCATCAAGGTGCCATGGGCGAAGCATTAGCGCCTTATCAACGAGCACTGGTTCGCTAATCGGCCAAGAAATCATGGGCTAACTATGCCACAACGCAATGTTAAATCGGTATTCTGGAATCACTTCGAAGGAGTAGATATGTCAAACGCTTTCTGGCACGGATTTGCCGATATGCACGCTATTTCAAATAACGGTCCCCTAGTAATTACTAAGGGTGAAGGCTCCTGGATTTGGGATGACAGCGGAAAGAAGTACTTCGATGCAGCCGGCGCGCTGTGGTACATGAATGTTGGACATGGCCGAAAAGAAATCGGTGATGCCATGGCAGCTCAGGCTGCAAACATTGCCTCATATTCCTCATTTGGTGAATGTACAACTGCGCCAACTATTGAGCTAGCGGATTTAGTGGCCTCACTATCACCAGTTCCAGACTCAAAAATCTTCTTTACTTCTGGTGGCAGCGACAGTATCGATACTGCATTAAAAATGTCACGTCGGTATTGGACCTTGCAAGGAAAGCCAGCCAAGAAAGTAATCGTATTCCGTGAAAACGGTTATCACGGAATGCATGCTGGCGGAACTTCGATCGCCGGCATTCCACCTAACAATGACGGATATTCTGAATTAGTTGAAGACGTGGTTCGAGTTCCTTGGGATGACGCCGAAGAAATGATTGCAACAATCGATCGCATTGGTGAAGAAAACATTGCGGCATTCTTCTGTGAACCAATTCAGGGTGCAGGCGGTGTCCGGATTCCACCAGATCTCTACCTTCAGACTGTTCGCAAGGCCTGCGCCGAACGCAACATACTATTCGTGGCAGATGAAGTTATTAATGGCTTTGGGCGCTGTGGCGATTGGTTTGCGTCAACTCGATATGGCTTAGCTCCTGACTTGATTACCGTCGCAAAAGGATTAACTTCTGGTTATGCACCAATGGGCGCAGTTATTGCTGCTCCTTCAGTTTGGGAATCGTTCTACGCACCTAGCGCTGGCGTATGGCGTCACGGTTACACCTACGGTGGGCATGCAACTGCAGCAGCCGCTGGTGTAGCTAACATCAAAATCATGATGCGGGAAAACCTTCCAGCTCATGTTGCGCGCCTAGAAGATAAGTTTGCCAGTGCTCTGCGCACCCTTGAAGACCTAGACGTTGTTAGCGAAGTTCGCACTGGCGTTGGATTCTTAGGTGGCATCCAGATGGCGGATCCAAATTCGGCACCAGCAATGTATGCGAAGTGCCGCGATGTTGGTGTCATCTCACGTGCAATTTGGGGAGGCGCCCTTCAAGTAGCGCCACCACTAAGCACCACTGAGGCAGAAATCGACGAGATGGTTGCGCTGTTCCGAGTTGGGCTAACGAGTTAACTAGATTCTTAGTTAAGCAATCTCTTTTGAATTAACTGCGCCTGGAACTTCGACGCCTCCAAACGCAGCAACCACTGATTCAGCAACAGCAATACCCGCTTTTTCCTGGGCCTCTTCAGTTGATGCACCCAAGTGTGGAGTGGCAACAACATTATCAAGGCCAAACAAAGGTGAATCTGTGCAAGGTTCTGATGCATAAACATCTAAGCCAGCGCCAGCGATTATTCCAGCTTTGAGCGCATCAAATAATGCAGCCTCATCAAGCACTCCGCCGCGGGCTGCGTTGATGACAAAGGCGGTGGACTTCATCTTTGCAAGTTCTGCGGCGCTGATTAGCCCTGCAGTTTCTGGCGTCTTTGGGATGTGGATCGTTACAAAATCTGATTCGGCCAACAATTCGTCAAGTGAAACCATTTTGATTTCCGGTCCACCACTTGGTGCCGTTGCGACATAAGGATCGTAGGCCACAAACTTCATGTCGAAGCCAGCAAGTCGCTGGGCGACTAACATACCGATTTTGCCCATTCCGATAATTCCGACGGTCTTACCTTGAAGTTCAACTCCCCCAAATTGGGAGCGCTTCCATTGACCATTCTTAAGCGCCAAGTTAGCTGGAACTACATTTCGGGCAACTGCCAATAGGAGCGAAACTGCAAGTTCTGCTGCCGAAACAATGTTGCTAGTTGGCGCATTTACAACCAACACTCCCGCAGTAGTTGCCGCTGGGACATCAACATTGTCTAAGCCAACTCCCGCGCGCGCGATAATCTTCATGTTTGGAGCTGCAGCTATTGCTTCCGCATCCATTTTGGTGGCCGAACGAATCAAAACTGCATTGGCGATGGACAATGCCGTTAGTAATTCTGCGCGATTTGCCCCATCGCAATGTTGAATTTCAAATTGGTCGCCAAGGACTGAGATCGTGGCTGGGGAAAGTTCTTCGGCAATTAGTACTACAGGCTTGGACATGCCCTGATTGTAGATGAAATCAAAGAATGACGGCTGCGAAGATTTGGCAGGTACTACTTGCTTAACGCAGGCACTTAACTGCTACCAAAAATCTGGCTCTTCATCCGTTGCACGCCAACAATGCCAGGCAACAACACTTCGGTAGGGAGATAGGTGGTCGGTGACGCCCATAACTTCTTTTTCAGTTGGCGTATAACCCAAACCTTGGATGATTCCCCAACCCCGACGGACTCCCAAGTCGCCGATTGGCCACACATCTAACCTGCCTAATCGAAACATCATGAACATCTCAACAGTCCAGCGACCAATTCCCCAGAACTGAGTCAATTGCTTAATGATTTCTTCATCTGGTAGCTCATCAACTGACTCTAGATCGAAACCCTTAACAACAGCATCACTCAATTCAATGATGGTTCGTGCCTTGGCGTTACTAAGTCCTACTTCACGCAGCTCAAGATGGCCCAACTTAAGTAACTTTGCTGGTTTAACTGGTGACCCAGTTTTGGCAATTAATCTATGCGTGATCGTGTCAGCAGCTTTTCCAGACAACTGCTGTCCAATTACTGCAAAGACGATCGTCTCGAAGTGTGAGTTATGGGCTGGCTCTTTAGAAACTGGATAAAGCGGCGCATTCTCCAAGAATCTGCCAAGGCGTTTATCTTGAGTTGCCAAATACTTTTGAATGGATTTGATTGATTTGAGTTTGGGTGGAGATTTCGGTTTTTCCGTCATCTGAACCTTCGAGCTGATGGCGTGAACTTTATTGGCAGTTCGATCGGACCAGTGTTTCCACTATCTGGGAGATAGGTAGCACCAGAAACAATTTCAAAGTCCGGCAGGCGCTGTGCAAGTGCTTTATAGGCTTCTGCCATATCAAGGCGGGCAACATAATGACCTAGGCAATGATGCATTCCACCACCGAAGCCGAAGTGAGGTGGTCTTTGCGCGGTTATGTCGAACTCGGCATTTTCAAACCGACGCGGATCACTGCCGGAGGGAATTGTTAACAAGTGAATAGTTTTGCCTTGTGGGATTACTAGCTCCTTGTATTCAACGTCAACTGAAGCCTCGCGACTAACCCAAGTAATTGTTGGATTAACTCGCATAACTTCTTCAACTGCGCTTCGAGCCAAGTCTGGATTCTGACCTAAGTTTTGCCACTGATCCATGTGTTTTGAAAAAGTCTGTAACCCTAAACCAATTTGATTTCGAGTGGTATCAAAGCCGGCGAAGATAATGAAGCTAACCAACATCAACAATTCATGATCCGTGATTTTCTTGCCATCGGTATTTGCCTTGATCAGTGTGCCAACAAAATCATCACCAGCAGTGCCCTGCCGGCTTGCTATCAAGGATTTAGATATCTCTAATAGTCCAGATAACCCATGCTCAATTACTTCTAAGTCATCTTTGATCGTGATACTAAATACGTACCCAAGTTCAGTAGCGAGATCTGCAATTTCTCGCCAGTGTGACTTATCAATGCCAAGCAAACCAGTGATTACTCGGGCTGAATAAGCCTCAGCAAATTCACTCATAAATTCCGCGCTGCCACGCTCACAAAATCCATCAATTAACTCATGGGCAAGTTCAGAAAACGTTGGGATCAATGGCTCAAGGACCTTTGGCGAAAAGGCGGGGCCTGAAAGTTTGCGAAGTCGCAGGTGATCTTCACCTTCGATGCTAAGCATGATGTCGGGCCACCACTTGGCTAGAAGGCCTTCAGTGATGTCAAAGTGTGATGGCCACCTGCGGGTTCCTTGATAAAGGCGCTTGTCCTTAAGCAAGGCATTGGAATCTTCATAACGCAAGATTGCAATTCCAAAATTCGTTGTTGCATACCAATGTTGCTCACGAACCTGCATGACTTGATCAGAACGGATTGAAAATCCGGTTTCTGAGAAATCCAGGTGGGCAATGTCTGACATGTTAGGAATTAATCTTTACCAATGCGTGGCCAGGTATCGCTGACGATGTAGCCAAGCGGGTAAGGATCTGTTGGATCCAACATATGTTGATGAGTACCAGTGAGCCAGGCCTGACCTGCAATTGAAGGAATGATTCCTGGCTTATCGCCAATCATTACTTCCTGTTCAATTCGACCTTCAAAATGTGATCCGATGATTGAACGTCCGCGGATTCGATCGCCGAGTTTCATTACTCCTCGGGCATGTAAAACTGCCATTCGAGCCGAAACTCCAGTTCCTGTCGGTGAGCGATCAATTTTTCCTGGCTGAACCGCAACGGCATTATGGCTAATCAGAGAGCCATTTTCTTCAAATACCGGCATTGCCATTTGGCAGAACGAGAAGTGCGTCCAGCCCGGGATGGTTGGGTGAGTAAAAGTTAATTGCTCATTTGCAGCTTTGGTGATTCCAATCCCCATAACCGCAAGATCGCGAGCTTCACTTGGATCGAGTGTGAATCCTAATTCCTTGGCATTCACAATAACGAAACTGTCGCCACCCCAAGCGGTGTCAACCGTCAACCTGCCTAAGCCAGGCACCTCCAGTTTGGTATCTAAGGTTGCCGCAAACGCCGGAACGTTATGAACTTTAATTTGAGTCGCCTTGCCGTCTTTACACGTTGCAAACACTTCAACAAGTCCAGCAGGCGCTTCCATAAAGAAATGAGTTTCTGGTTCAACCATTGGAACAATTCCAGTTTCCAGAACTACTGTGGCAACACACATTGAATTCGAGCCAGACATTAGCGGGGTATCTTCTGGTTCCATGATGATAAATCCAACAGCGGCTTTTGGATCCTTTGGGGGAACCAACATGTTCACATGTCGGAAGACACCGCCACGTGGTTCATTCAAAACAAACTGACGAAGTTCATTGTCGGTAGCGATAAATCGTGACTGGTCATACAAAGTATCGCCAGGTGGTGGATTAACACCACCAACAATTACATCGCCTACTTCACCTTCGGCATGACAACTAACAACGTGGATTGTTTTGATTGATCGCATGGATTCAAGTTTAGGCTTACAAAACCTTGCCTAAGGCAGGAACTGTAAATCTAGTGCACGTGAAAATCGAAGGCTTGAGCCATTGCAGCGTCAATCGCCTTGAGCGCTAATTCGACTCGGGTTTCAACCGATCCATCCAGCGCCATCCAGGATCTGCCACTACTAATCAGATCGTCTTCAAACTCTCGAGTCATTGAAATCCTCAGTTCTTCAGAGTCACGAATCTTGTCTTGGACGAATGGAACACCGTCAGGTTGGGTAACAAAATAGATGCGGTTTTGAGAGTCAACCGGCATTGAAAGGGCCGCTTTCTCGCCTAAGTATCGCCGTTCCCAAATGATTGTGGCGAAGACATCGGTATCGCAACATACAACAGGTCCACCTGTGCGGGCTGCTACATCTTCAAGCTGCTGCTGCACAATCGCGATTTCCACGAAGTCATTAGTTGTCCAAGGGACTGCGTACTCGGTTAAGCCCATAGCTTCGGCTTGTTCTTTCTTACGCATAGTTAGATCGCGTCCGTATTCCCGGATCCAGTTAGTTGTTGCAAAATTTCCATCACGTTTCATCAACTCAGCCTGTACTGCCAGAGTTGTTGTTGTAGTTCCGGTTGATTCAGCGCCAATGAATACGGCACGAATCGCAAGCAGTTCTCGCGAACCTGGACCAAGTAAGTGCCAGTTGCTAACTAAGTCATCACGAATCTGAGTTGATGACACTGGTACCTGGGTGCGGTCTGGATCAAAACTGTGGTGATGTAGGCCAAGAAGCTTGGCAAACTCGTCGCCATTGGTTTCTGAAGTAACCAGCAAATCAACAGGTGGCGTATGGCGTAAATGGGCTTCAATTACTCGTGCATTAGATTTTGCAATTGCACTGTCACCTGGGTTGTATGGGGTTGATTCATAGCCGTGCACAATTGTCATTGCTGCTTCCTGGACGCCCTCGGCAACACAGTCCTGAAGAAGCGCCCGAGCGCGATCATTTGCGGCTAATCGATCATGCGGGGCGGCTAACACAACTACAACTACATGATTACGTTTTTCAATTGCCGCTTTAATGAGCTTCACATGACCCATGTGAGGCGGATTAAAAGTTCCAGTTACTAATGCGGCCGGCATCTTCAAAGCCTATCTGGATATATGGTCACTAGAAAATGTCCCCAATTTGCGAAGCAAGTATTGAACTTACGGAACTAGTAAGAGTTTTCCGGTAGTTTTTCGCGCTGCTAAATCTGTGTGCGCTTCGCTTGCATCCCGTAAGGCGTAAGTCTTGCCAATTGCAAAGTTCAGTTTTCCAGCAAGGTGCTCGGCAAAGATTTCATCTGCCCGCCATTGCATTTCGCCAGGATTGACAATGTAATCCGCCAGAGTCGGACGAGTAACAAACAAGGATCCCATTCGGCTTAAGGCTTGCAGATCAAATGGCGCAACCATGCCACTGGCACCACCAAATAGCGCCATCATGCCCCGACGCTTAAGTGAAGCCAGGCTTCCTTCAAAAGTTGCAAGTCCAACGCCATCGTAAACAACGTCTACACCGACTCCATTGGTAAGTTCTTTGGCCCTAATTGATACATCATCTGAGTCGTACCTGATGACGTGACTTGCGCCCGCCTTAGTCGCGATTTCTGCTTTTTCGGAAGTTGATGCGGTACCAATTACGGTTGCGCCGCGATTGGAAATCATTTGGCAAAGTAGTTGTCCGACACCACCAGCAGCGGCGTGAACTAAAGCAGTATCCCCTGGCTTAACTTCATACAGCGAGGCAATTAAATAGTGCGCGGTCATGCCTTGCAACATTGCGGCGCACGCAACATCAAGTGATACGCCTTCAGGAACCTTTACAACAGATGTTGCATTAACTGCATGGATCTGTGAGTAACTTCCCAGAGATGAAGGCCAAGCGACCTTGTCTCCTACTGAAAAACCTTGGACTGCCGAACCAACTTCGGTGACAACACCGCTGCCTTCAAGCCCTGGAACATACGGACTTGGCATTGGGTAAATGCCTTGGCGTTGGTAAATGTCGATGAAGTTCACGCCACTAAAAGCGAGTTCAACTAAAAGTTGATCTGGTCCACAAACTGGAACAGGTAGATCAGCTACCTTTAGGACTTCTGGTCCGCCGGGCTGATCTACCTGTATCGCAAGCATTTGTTTAGCGACCTGCAGTGCCTTCTACGTAATCGTTGTCACCAGTTTTAACCCATGACATCAACTTACGTAAATCGCGGCCAACAGCTTCGATTGGGTGCTGTTCTGCTTTTGCACGAAGTGACTTGAACTCTGGTGCGCCAGCATCCTGATCATCGATGAAGCGTTGTGCAAACTTGCCCTGTTGAATGTCAGTTAGGACATCCTTCATTGCAGCCTTTACGTCTGAGTTGATGATGCGAGGACCAGAAACGTAATCACCATATTCAGCAGTATCGGAAACACTCCAACGCTGCTTTGCAATTCCGCCTTCGTACATCAAGTCAACAATTAGCTTCAACTCGTGCAAGCACTCGAAGTATGCAACTTCTGGCTGGTAACCAGCTTCAACAAGAGTTTCGAACCCTGCTTGAACTAGTGCTGAAGCGCCACCGCAAAGAACGGCTTGCTCACCAAATAGATCAGTTTCAGTTTCTTCGGTGAATGTGGTCTTGATTCCACCGGCGCGAAGTGCACCGATACCCGCGGCGTATGAAAGCGCAAGCGCCCAAGCATTACCTGAGGCGTCTTGTTCAACGGCAACAATGGCAGGAACGCCACGGCCAGCGACATACTCGCGGCGAACCAAGTGACCCGGTCCCTTTGGCGCAACCATGCAGATATCTACATTGGCTGGTGGTGTGATGTAACCAAAGCGAATGTTAAATCCATGTGCGAAGAAAAGTGCATCTCCAGCATTTAGGTTTGGTTCAACTGATTCGGCGTAAACCTTGCGCGCAACATGGTCCGGAACCAACATCATGATGACGTCTGCTTCAGCTGTTGCAGTAGCTGGATCCACAACGCGAAGTCCTTCAGACTCAGCCTTGTCTTTACTTTTTGAACCAGCAGCGAGGCCAACGCGAACGTCAACGCCACTGTCGCGCAGGCTAAGTGCGTGGGCATGGCCCTGGCTTCCATAGCCAATAACGGCTACTTTGCGACCTTGAATAATTGAAAGGTCTGCATCATCTTCGTAAAACAATTCGGCCACTGGGCTCTCCTATTTCGCTAGTTTGGTAAGTCTGTCAGATTCTTTGGATTGTGTGAATTTCTAGATTGATCGTTCAGAATTCTTGTTGGAACGGTCAGCAATTGAACGGCCGCCGCGGGCAAGCGCCACAACGCCTGACTGCACAATTTCTTTGATTCCATGCGGGGCTAGGACATTTAGGAATGCCTCTAGTTTGTCGATGGAACCGGTGGCCTCGATTGTTACTGCGTCTCCGCTGACATCAACAACTTTGGCCCGGAAAAGCTCAACGAGTTCCAGAACTTTGGTACGGGAATGATCGTCGGCTTTAACTTTGATGAGCATCAGCTCTCTCGCAATAGCGGTGTTGTCATCGAGTTCAACAATCTTGAGAACATTGATCAACTTGTTTAACTGCTTTGTTACTTGTTCAAGGGCGTGCTGGTCAACATTGACAACAACTGTCATGCGTGAAACACCTTCGGTTTCGGTTGTGCCTACTGCCAAAGATTCAATGTTGTATCCGCGACGAGAAAACAGTGCGGAAATTCGCGCAAGCACACCTGGTTGATCCTGTACCAAAATGGAAAGAGTATGACGTGCCATGTCTAGTCATCCCCTCTTTCCCATTGCGGAGCCAGATCGCGAGCAAATTGAATTTCATCGTTTCCAGTGCCGGCAGCAACCATTGGCCAAACCATTGCATCGCGATGAACTTGGAAATCAATCACAACTGGTGCGTCGTTGATTTCCATTGACTTTTCGATTGCCTTGTCGACTTCTTCCGCTGTTGTAACACGAAGTCCATGGCAACCGTAAGCATCCGCCAGCTTCACAAAGTCTGGAACGGAATGTGAATGTAAATCTGTGTTGCTATAGCGCTCGTTGTAGAACAAGTTCTGCCATTGACGAACCATGCCAAGTGAAGCGTTGTTGATAAGTGCAACCTTGATAGGAATATCGTTAATTGTGCAGGTTGCTAATTCCTGATTTGTCATCTGGAAACAGCCATCGCCGTCAATTGCCCACACTGTTTTATCCGGCGCACCAACTTTGGCACCCATGGCAGCTGGAATTGAGTAACCCATAGTTCCTAAGCCACCACTATTCAACCAAGTGTTTGGATTTTCATACCCGATGAATTGAGCAGCCCACATCTGGTGCTGACCAACACCGGCCGCATAGATCGCTTCCGGTCCAGCAATTTTGCCAAGGCGTTCAATAACATATTGCGGCGAAAGCGTTCCATCAGTTGGCTGGTCATAGCCAAGCGGATAAGTTTCGCGCCAGTGGTTCAGAGTGATCCACCAGGCTGTTAAGTCTGCGCGATTCCCAGCATCAAATTCTGCGGTGACTGCAGGAATAAGTTGTGCGATCGCTTCGCGCACGTCAGAAACAATTGGAATATCTGCATAGCGATTCTTTCCAATTTCAGCAGGATCAATGTCGATGTGAATGACTTTAGATTTTGGTGAGAAAGATTCAAGCTTTCCAGTAACGCGATCATCAAATCGTGCACCAAGAACAATCAGTAAGTCAGCCTTCTGCAATGCGCCAACTGCTCCAACAGTTCCATGCATACCTGGCATACCCATGTGTTGTGGATGTGAATCCGGGAATGCGCCACGTGCCATCAAAGTTGTAACGACTGGAATTCCTGTTAGTTCTGCCAGCTGTCGTAGTTCCTTATTGGCCTGGGAGCGAATAACGCCACCACCAACATAAAAGACTGGGCGGTGCGCATCAACAATCATGCGTGCTGCTTCTTTAATCTGTCGACCATGTGGCTTTGTAGTTGGTTTATATCCAGGCAAATCAATATGTGATGGCCAAACAAATTCAGCACTTGCTTGCAGCGCATCTTTAGTGATGTCTACAAGTACTGGGCCGGGACGACCTGTGCTTGCCAAGTGAAATGCTTCTTTGATCGCTCGCGGAATATCTTCGGCGCGAGTTACTAAGTAATTATGTTTCGTGATTGGCATAGTAATTCCGCGAATGTCAGCTTCCTGGAAAGCATCGGAACCGATGAATGCACTTGGCACCTGTCCGGTAATTGCAACCATAGGAACAGAGTCCATGTGAGCATCGGCAATCGGTGTCACAAGGTTGGTGGCACCCGGTCCACTTGTTGCCATACAAACGCCTACGCGATTACTTGCTGCGGCATAGCCTTCTGCTGCGTGGCCAGCACCTTGTTCATGGCGCACCAAAATGTGTCGAACTGAAGGGGAATCCATCAGTGGGTCATAGACCGGAAGAATTGCACCGCCTGGAATACCGAAAACAACTTCGACATCAGCGTGTTCCAGAGATTTAACTAGGCTCTCGGCGCCTGTAATGTTCTGCGACATGTCGTCACTCCTTGATCTACCGAAGGATCGCTTCGATTAAAGTTCATCGTTGGCTGGTCTTAGGTGACATCCCTTCTGCGCCAAAGGCTTGTAACAGAAGTTGCGCCCGATTCGCTTGTAGCTCCTCGATTGCATCACCACCACCGATGAAGGTGTTGATAGTTCACCAACCTTAACGTGGGAAAGTCACTCCCGTCACATCCGGTGAGACGGCTGTCCACATTTTGAGATACCTTTCCAGCCCAAATCGGGCATCCCCGTCGGGCGCTGATGATTTGTGGGCAATACCTTTGAATCAGGAGATTGCCAGTTCTTGACTGGAAATCGTTGGTCGGAAGGCACTGGCAATGACTAAGTACGTTTACGATTTTTCCGAAGGTGACAAAGACCAAAAGGACCTACTTGGCGGCAAAGGCGCAAACCTCGCCGAAATGACCAAGCTCGGCCTACCAGTGCCCCCAGGCTTCACTATTTCTACCGAAGCATGTCGTGAGTACTTAGTTTCAGGGGCTGAGCCGGCAGCGCTGCGGGTTGAAGTGACTATGGCCCTTCGCCGCTTGGAAGATGCACTTGGCAAGAGACTTGGCGATATCAACGATCCACTTCTAGTTAGCGTTCGATCGGGCGCGAAGTTTTCTATGCCAGGCATGATGGAAACCGTTTTAAATGTCGGGCTTAATGACTTTTCAGTTAACGGACTTATAAAGGCAAGTAATAATGAAAGATTTGCCTGGGATTCCTACCGCCGCTTGATTCAAATGTTTGGCAAAACAGTTTTAGATATCGAAGGCGAAATTTTTGCAGATGCCTTGCAGGCAGCAAATGAAAAAGCTGGGGTTGCGACCGAAGTGGATTTAACTGCGGCCCAGCTCAAGGAAGTTGTCGAAGCATTCAAAGCAATAATACGGGAACACAGTGGGCGAGATTTTCCGCAGGACCCACGAGAGCAACTTGATCTTGCGACCCGCGCAGTTTTTAATTCCTGGAACACTTCTCGCGCACGCTTGTATCGTCGACGCGAAAGAATTGCTGATGATTTAGGTACTGCGGTAAACATTTGTTCAATGGTGTTCGGAAACCTCGGGGAAACTTCTGGAACAGGTGTTGCCTTCACTCGGGATCCAGCTTCTGGAAAACCTGGAGCGTATGGTGACTACCTTCCAAATGCTCAAGGTGAAGATGTTGTAGCTGGAATCCGGAACACTTTTAGCCTTGATGAACTAAACCGCACCGATCCAACTTCATTCAATGAGCTAATGAAAATTATGCGAAAGCTTGAAACTCACTATCGAGATCTTTGCGATATTGAATTCACTGTCGAAAAAGGCAAGCTTTGGATGCTCCAGACACGTGTTGGTAAACGAACGGCTGCGGCTGCGTTTCGAATTGCAACTCAACTTGTTGATGAAAGTCTGATCACGATGGATGAGGCATTAATTCGAGTGAATGGGGCACAGCTAGCTCAACTAATGTTCCCGCAGTTTGATTCAGCCTCAACCACCAAAATTGTCGCCTCCGGAATGGCTGCCTCACCTGGAGCCGCCGTTGGTAAGGCCGTGTTTGATTCAGCAACAGCGGTTAAGTGGGCAGAACTTGGTGAGCGCGTTGTACTCGTGCGGCGCGAAACAAATCCAGATGATTTGGAAGGCATGATCGCCGCAACTGGAATTCTTACTGCCCGTGGCGGCAAAACATCACATGCCGCTGTTGTGGCACGAGGTATGGGCAAAACTTGTGTCTGCGGCGCGGATGCTATCGATGTATCGCATGCAGATCGCACTGCCACAATTGGCGACCTTGTCATAAACGAAGGCGACATGATTTCAATTGATGGCTCTAATGGAAACGTTTACCTTGGCGAGTTAGCGGTTGTGCCATCACCGGTATCAAATTACCTAGAAAATGGGCTAGCTGACGCCATCGCAACTGAAGGCGAAGAAATCGCAGCCCTAGTTACTGCAGTGGATCGCATCCTGAATCATGCAGATTCCGTAAGACGCTTGAAAGTGCGAACGAACGCCGATACCGCAGAAGATTCAAAGTGGGCTCGAAATCTTGGAGCTGAAGGCATTGGTCTTTGTCGCACTGAGCACATGTTCCTTGGCGATCGTCGAGTCTTGATTGAGCGCGTTATCTTGGCAGATTCCCCTGCTGAACGAAATGCGGCGCTCGATGCACTTCTGCCGATGCAGCAAAAAGATTTTGAAGAGATATTTGAGGCAATGGATTCATTACCAGTAACTGTTCGCCTGCTTGATCCCCCACTTCATGAATTCCTACCTGATCGCACCGACTTGATGGTTGAGGTTGCCCTTGGAAAAGAGCGTAATGAAGATGTCTCACGGCAAGAACTTTTGCTTAGTGCGGTAGATCGGTTACATGAATCCAATCCAATGCTTGGATTACGTGGTGTGCGACTTGGGCTAGTGGTGCCTGGACTATTCCCAATGCAGGTACGTGCCATCGCGCAGGCTGCGATAACGCGATTGCGTGCGGGTGGTAATCCAAAAGTAGAAATCATGATTCCGCTCGTTGGATCCGTAATGGAGCTACATCTGATCAGGGACGAAATGGATGTTTTACTTGCTGAAATTGCTCAAGAGGAAAATATAAAATTGCCATTCTCGATTGGCACAATGATTGAACTACCAAGAGCAGCCTTGACTGCGCAGCGAATTGCTGAAGCTGCTGAGTTCTTCTCGTTTGGCACCAACGATCTAACGCAAACTACCTGGGGCTTTAGTCGCGACGACGTTGAAGCATCATTCTTTGCAACTTACTTAGATCGAGGAATCTTCACGGTCTCACCATTTGAATCCCTTGATGTTGATGGCGTTGGTGCTTTAATCAAAATTGCAGTTGAGAAGGGCCGAGCAACTCGTCCAGATATCAAGCTTGGCGTTTGTGGCGAGCATGGTGGCGATCCTGAGTCAATCAAGTTCTTCCATGAAGTTGGACTTGATTATGTTTCGTGCTCGCCGTTTCGAGTTCCAGTTGCCCGCCTTGAAGCAGGTCGAGTCAGCGTTTCTTAAACTTCTATAGTCTAAGTTTCTGCTTAATCGCAGACTGCGCCGTTACTTGCAGAACCAACTAACTTTGCGTACTTCGCCAGAACACCACGGTCGTACTTGTGCGCAACTGGCTTAAAGTGCTTGCGGCGCTCAACTAGAACTGACTCTTCTACAAGTAGGTCCAGAGTGCGTTCGCTGATGTTGATTCGAACTTTGTCACCGTGTTCTACAAATGCAATCGGTCCACCATCAACTGCTTCAGGTGCAACGTGTCCAATGCAGAGACCAGTTGTTCCACCGCTGAATCGACCGTCAGTAATCAGCATGACTTCTTTACCTAGTCCAGCGCCCTTGATTGCGCCAGTAATCATTAACATTTCGCGCATACCTGGACCACCCTTGGGTCCTTCGTATCTGATGATGACTACGTCACCAGCTTGGATGTCGCCACTTTCAAGTGCGTCCATTGCCGCGCGCTCGCGCTCATAAACCTTTGCTGGGCCTTCAAAGACGTCAACTGGGATTCCTGCGGTTTTGCACACAGCGCCCTGCGGTGCAAGCGAACCGCCCAAAATCGAGATTCCACCAGTGCCACCCATTGGGTTTGTCATTGCATGAACTATGTCGCCATCAGGATCTGGTGAATCTAAATCTGCCAAATTTTCTGCCATTGTCTTTCCAGTCACAGTTAGGCAATCGCCGTTCATTAGACCTGCATCAAGCAGCGCGCGCATTACAACTGGTACGCCACCAACTCGATCCACATCGCTCATCACGTAACGACCAAACGGCTTTACATCTGCCAGTAATGGGACTTTGGAACCAATTCGATGGAAGTCCTCAAGGTGTAATTCCACTTTTGCCTCATGCGCAATTGCAAGCAAATGAAGAACTGCATTTGTTGAACCACCAAATGCCATAACAATCGCAATGGCATTCTCTAGGGATTGCTTAGTGATGATGTCGCGGGTAGTAATTCCTTGTGCAATTAGATTTACAACGGCTTCGCCAGATGCAATTGCAAAACCATCACGGCGGCGATCAACTGCTGGAGGCGCAGCTGATCCTGGTAAAGACATTCCCATGGCTTCTGCAGCAGACGCCATCGTGTTTGCGGTGTACATACCGCCGCAAGCGCCTTCGCCTGGGCAAATAGCGCGCTCAATTCGATCAACGTCTTCTTCGCTCATAAGGCCTCGAGCACACGCGCCAACCGCTTCGAAGGCATCAATGATTGTCACGTCGCGATTGCTGCCATCAGAAAGTGTTACATTGCCCGGCAGGATTGAACCCGCGTAAACGAAAACACTTGCCACATCAAGGCGAGCTGCGGCCATCAACATACCGGGCAACGACTTATCACAACCAGCAAAATTGACCATGCCGTCAAGACGTTCTGCTTGCATTACGGCTTCAACCGAGTCGGCAATAATTTCGCGGCTTACTAACGAGAAGTGCATACCTTCGTGACCCATGGAGATGCCATCAGAAACTGAGATAGTTCCAAACTGCATGGGAAAGCCGCCAGCTTTGAAAACGCCTTCTTTGGAGGCCTTAGCTAGGCGCTCAAGGGAAAGATTGCAAGGTGTAATTTCGTTCCAAGACGAGGCGATACCGATCTGGGGCTTAACCCAATCAGCATCACCCATTCCCACAGCGCGGAGCATTCCACGCGCTGGGGCACGTTCAATACCGTCGGTTACTTGTCCACTGCGAGGCTTCATGTTTGGCATGCAATAAATCTAACTCAATTATTCAGTTATTACGCACTCGAGCGGCTTGCCAGCCAACCAAAGGTCGAACTGACTGTGGATTCGGGTACGTGCCCGATCCCAAAACACATCTCCCTCTCCCCCGTTATGAGAGGTGATAATCACATTAGGTAGTGACCAAAGTGGGTGATCGGCTGGAAGTGGTTCTGGTTCGGTTACATCTAATGCGGCACTGATGCGGCCAGTTTTGAGTTCTGCCACCAGCGCTTGGGTATCAACAACTACGCCTCGCGCAACATTTACTAAAACTGAATCGTCCTTCATGCTGGCTAGGAATTTCGCATCCACCATATTTACGGTTCCTGCATTATTGGGAACAATCAACATCACAACATCAGCTGATGGAATCAGGCTTGGTAGATCAGTAAAGGCATGAACATGATCGCGAGCAGTTCTGGCAACTGGAATTACTTTGCATCCGAAACCAAGTAATCGTTTTTCGGCAGCCTTACCAACATTTCCATATCCAATTAACAAAACTGTTTTGTCCGCAAGTGAGCGTGCAAAATATGTTTCCCAATGATGGTCTTGTTGCGCTTTGAAGGACCTTGGCATATTTCGCAGTGCGCTCAATGTTAGTAGCACTGCGAGTTCAGAAGTTGCATCATCGTGCACGCCGGCAGCATTGCAAAGGGTGACACCAGTTGGCATGAAAGGCTGAACGTTATCAAAACCAGCAGTTAAAGTCTGGATCACTTTTACATTCGTCAAGCGCGCGATTGCCTCTTCGATCGTTAGCGAGGAACCTTCATACGGAAGCACCACAAAATCAGCACCTGCCAAAGTGTCTTTTGATAGCTCGCCAAGATCGTCGGATTCAGTGACTTGGACATCCGCTGGGAATTCATAACCCGCGACTACCCAGTCCGGAGCAATAATGTGACGACTCATAAGACCATTCTGGCAATCTGGTATTTGCCAAGAACATCCGGTGGGCATGTGCCACCATAGGTGAATGACTGACCCCGACATAAGTACAGCCGATATTGGATTCACGTCTGCTTTTGACTTGGTCGAAGGACGCAGGGCTGGAGATTTCACGAGTGTCGAACTCGTCAGCACTTTGCTACACCGGATTCAAACAATTGATGATTGTGAAGGCGGTATTCAATCCGTGCTTGCGATTTCAAATGACTTAATCGATCAAGCGCAATCCTGCGACTCTCGTGAAGCAACTGGCTTTCTCCATGGGATTCCGGTTCTCATTAAGGACAACATTCAAGCCGTGGGGCTACCCGGCACCGCTGGATCCATTGCGTTGGCTGGACGCTCAGTTATTGAAGATGCTGAATTAGTTTCTCGACTTCGCGACGCTGGCGCAATAATTATGGGAAGTACAAATCTTTCGGAGTGGGCAAACATCCGTTCTGGACAATCGACCAGTGGTTGGTCCGCTGTTGGTGGGTTAACCGCGAATCCGTGGATCTACAAGCACAGTGCAGGTGGCTCGTCTTCAGGTTCGGGCGCAGCGGTTGCAGCAGGGCTAATTCCATTTGCAGTCGGGACCGAAACCGACGGCTCAATCGTTTGTCCGGCTTCGCTAAATGGCGTTGTTGGAATCAAGCCAACTGTTGGCTCAGTCTCCACGACAGGTGTAATACCAATTAGCTCGAGTCAAGATGTCCCAGGTCCGTTAGCAAGAAGTGTCGAAGACGCTGCGATGTTACTTGAAGTCTTAAGCGGTCAGTCAGGTTTAGTTGATTTATGTAACAACGATGAGCCGCTTCGAATTGGTGTAGTTCGTGCCTGGCTTACTGGCCATGATGGCGCAAATAAACTGTTTGAAGAGTCATTATTGAAGCTCGCTGCAGCTGGAATTGAATTGTTCGAAGTTGTAGTCGAAGAAATGCCGGAACAAGCCGGCGATGACGAAGGTGTCGTACTTTTTCACGAACTGTCCGAAGACCTATCGCTTTATCTAACGAACCGTGCTGGTGATGGCGTTAAATCCCTTTCTGACGTTGTTGAATTCAACAAGCAGAATTCTGATGTAGAAATGGAATATTTTGGGCAAGATTATCTTGAGCTAGCTGTTTCCTCTGGTGGCCGAAATGAAACTTACAAAGCTGCTCGAGCACGAAACCTGGATTGGGCACTTAATCAGGTTCTGTCCCCTGCTTTTACTGGTGTTGATGTTCTAGTTGGAATTCCTTATGCGCCAGCGTGGATTTCGACTCTTGGCGAAGGCGATGACTTTAGTAATGCCGGCTGGATGACACATGCCCCAGCGATTGCCGGATGGCCGCTAGGTTGCCTTCCAATGGGACTAGTTGATGGGTTGCCAGTAGGAATAGGCGTAGCTGCCCAGGCAAACGATGAAAAAGGATTGGTTAGAGCGATGGCAATAATTGAGCGAGTTTTTGACTTAGGAGATTTCCGGCCGAGCTTTATTCGTTAGCTTTATTCGTTGATAAGTACGTTCAACGCATAATGCGCCATGGCATCACGTTGAAATGGTGCCAGCTGTGGATGAATTCCATTAAATCTTTCTAGGAAATCTGGGCTTTCGTTATACATATCTCCAAGGGCTAGATAAGCCTCTGCAGTTGGGCTCCAAAATTGCGAAACCCAGCGAAAGTGATCTGCTATTACTTCTTGAGTTCGAGCATCTTCTGGTTCAACGCCTGCATCAATTAGCTCGACTAAGCGGGCATCGATCTCAGCTAATTCTTTTTGAATTAGTACGCCATCTTCTTTCGACCACTCTGACATGCGCTGCTTCGACTCGGCAACATGACTAGCTGATTCTGGATACTTTTCAATTAATTCGCGTTCCCACTTTTCCTGTTGCGCATCGTCTGCGCCTTCGAAAACATCGGAAGCCTTCATAGTGAATAACTATTCGGAAACGCCAAGTTTTTCGAATAGCAATTCTCGAACGCGTGCAGCGTCTGCTTGACCTCGAGTTGCTTTCATAACGGCGCCAACTACTGAGCCAGCGGCGGCAAGCTTTCCGGACTTTATGGTTTCCGCGACAGCAGGATCTGCAGCCAATGCTTCATCAATGGCAGCAAGTAGTGGGCCGTCATCAGAAACTACAGCAAGCCCGCGGGCCTTAACGATTTCATCGATGTCGCCTTCGCCAGCAATTACACCTTCAAGTGCCTGGCGTGCCAACTTGTCGTTTAACGATCCTGCAGAAATCAATTCCTCGAGGCGCTTGAGATGTGCTGGTGTAACTGGAAGTTCTTCCAATTCGATTCCGCGATCGTTTGCAATTCGCGACAATTCACCTGTCCACCACTTGCGCGCTGCAGCAGGATCAACGCCTGCATCAACTGCTTCAACAATCAGATCTAGTGCGCCTGAGTTGATAACGGTATTCATGTCGATTTCGCTCAGGCCCCAGTCCGCTACCAGGCGGGCACGACGGACTGCAGGATTTTCTGGCAGTGAGGCGCGAAGTTCTTCAACCCATTCGCGTGATGGTGCGATTGGTAACAAATCTGGCTCTGGGAAATATCGGTAATCTTCGGCATCTGACTTTGGGCGACCTGAAGTCGAGATCCCGGTATCTTCATGCCAGTGGCGAGTTTCTTGCACAATACTTTCGCCGCCAGCAAGTCTGGCTGCGTGACGGGTTACTTCATAACGAACTGCACGCTCAACAGAGCGAAGTGAGTTCACGTTCTTGGTTTCGGAACGGGTGCCTAATTTTGATTCTGGTGTCTCACGTAGTGACAAGTTAACGTCACAGCGAAGTGAGCCCTGTTCCATCTTTACGTCCGAGACGCCAAGGCCACGAAGGATGTCACGAAGCGCAGCTACGTATGCCTTTGCAACTTCTGGTGCATACTTACCAGTGCCTGTAATTGGCTTGGTCACAATTTCAATTAATGGAATACCAGCACGGTTGTAATCCACTAGTGAGTAATCAGCACCGTGGATACGGCCAGTTGCGCCACCAACGTGAGAGTTCTTGCCAGTGTCTTCTTCCATGTGCGCGCGCTCAATCGGAACCCGGAAAGTCTTGCGACCTTCATCTGTGTCGATCTCAACATCTAAGTAGCCTTCAAAAGCAATCGGTTCGTCGTATTGCGAAGTCTGGAAGTTCTTTGGCATGTCTGGGTAGAAATAGTTCTTGCGGGCAAAGCGGCACCATTCGGCGATCTGGCAATTAAGTGCAAGGCCGATCCGAATTGCAGATTCAACACCAATTTTGTTCAATGTTGGCAATGCGCCAGGCAAACCTAAACAAACTGGACAGACCTGAGTATTTGGTGGCGCGCCGAAAACAGTCGAGCAGCCACAAAACATCTTGGTGTTTGTACCAAGTTCAACGTGCACTTCCAAACCTAAAACTGGATCAAACTTGGAAATAGCCTCGTCGTAATTCATTGTTGCTTCAGCCATCACGCACCTGCCAACTCTGGAGCCATACCCAGGATTGGGCCACCCCACTTGGCAAGCAATTCACGTTCAATTGCTGCGCCAACGTTATACAAACGATCATCAGCCATGGCTGGCGCGATGATCTGCAATCCAACTGGCAAGTTATCTTCTGGCGCAAGACCGATTGGAAGTGACATACCTGGCAAGCCAGCCATGTTTACCGGAATAGTTGCTACGTCATTTAGATACATCGCTAATGGATCATCTAGTTTCTCGCCGATCTTAAAAGCAGTTGTTGGCGCAGTTGGAGAAATCAACACATCAACTTTTGCGAACGCAGCATCGAAATCTTGCTTGATTAAGGTACGAACTTTTTGAGCCTGACCGTAATAAGCGTCGTAGTAACCAGCTGAAAGTGCGTAAGTTCCAAGAATGATTCGGCGAATAACTTCCGAGCCAAAGCCCGATGCACGAGTTTCGCTCATAACTTGTTCTACTGACTTCGTGCCATCGTCACCAACACGATTTCCAAAGCGAATTCCATCGAATTTGGCTAAGTTACTTGATGCCTCACTTGGCAGAATCAAATAGTAAGCGGCCAGAGCGGCTGGGAAGCTCGGGCAAGAAACGTCAACAACTTCTGCACCCAAACTTTCGATCAGAGCAACGCTTTCTTCAAATCGAGAGCGCACCCCTGCTTGGTAACCTTCGCCACCAAGTTCCTTGACGATCCCAACTTTCATGCCCTTGATGTCTGCGCGCTTTGCCGCAGCAATCACATCAGGAACTGGTGCATTGATTGAAGTTGAATCCATTGGATCGTGTCCGGCAATCACGCTGTGCAGAAGTGCGGTGTCTAATACGTTTCGCGCACAAGGGCCAGCCTGGTCAAGTGATGACGCTAAAGCCACGATGCCGTAACGACTTACGCCACCATAAGTTGGCTTCACACCTACCGAACCAGTTACTGCTGCTGGCTGACGAATTGAGCCGCCAGTGTCAGTACCGATAGCAAGCGGTGCTTCAAACGAAGACACACACGCAGAAGATCCACCGCCGGATCCACCAGGGATTCGTTCTAAGTCCCAAGGGTTATGAGTTGGACCAAATGCGGAATGTTCTGTTGATGACCCCATAGCAAATTCATCCATGTTTGTCTTACCAAGAATTACTACACCGGCTTCACGCAACTTCGTTACCACGGTTGCATCGTAAGGCGGAATCCAACCATCAAGAACTTTTGAACCGCAAGTTGTTGGAAGTCCATTTGTCGCCAAGATATCTTTTAGCCCAAGAGGCACACCAGCAAGAACTGAAAGTTTGTCGCCAGCTTTTACTTTGGCATCTACTGCGGCGGCACTTGCAAGTGCACCTTTAGTATCAACATGCAAGAAAGCGTGAACTGCGCCATCAACAGCAGCAATTCGATCCAAGTGAGCCTGTGCAACTTCAACTGCTGATACTTCACCGGATGAAACTAACCCAGCAAGTTCTGATGCGTCTTTGCGAATGAGGTCAGACATTCTTACTCCTCATCCAAAATACGTGGCACGCGGAATCTTTCATCTTCCACAGCGGGTGCGCCAGATAGCGCCTGCTCTGCAGTTAATGAAACCCCAGGTATGTCTTCGCGAAAAACATTGGTCATAGGAACTGGGTGGCTCATAGCTGCAACATTTGCAGTGTCAAGACTTGATACCTCAGCAACGGCATTCAAAATCGCATCCAACTGCTGGGCATAGTGGCCCAATTCACTTGAAGGGATGTTGATGCGGGCTAGATGAGCTAAATGCGCCACATCTTCTTGGGAAATTCCGGACATGACTCAATTCTATTGGGAACTTTCTCGGCCCAGTTTCGCGCTAGTTCAGCCATAGGTGCGCTCTTGCTGCGTCAGGTCCATCGGCAAGCAGGATTTTGAATCCGGCTTCGTCCAAAATTGGGCGCCCCAGTTCAACGGCCTTTGCTTCTTTTGAGCCTGCCCCTGGTCCCACGACCACGAAATCAGTATTTTTCGAAACCGAACCTGAGGCTTTTCCACCACGCCTGGTTATCTCTTCGGCTGCGCCATCTCGCGTGAAGTCATCAAGAGTTCCAGTCACAACAATTGTTAGTCCAGCCAAAGGCATAGGTCCAGATTCAACTTGAGCCTGCTCAAGCACCACCCCTGAAGCCTTCCATTTTTGAATAATCTCAATATGCCAAGGCTCTGCAAACCATTGCGCGATTGAATCAGCAATAGTTTGGCCGATGCCTTCAACCCGAGCCAACTGTTCTGCGGGTGCTTGCGAAATTTCATCTAAGCTGCTGAATTCCCGGGTTAAAGCTTGGGCAGTTGGTGGGCCAATGTGACGCATCGAGAGCGCGCAAATAAAACGCCAAAGTGGTTTGGTTTTTGCCAATTCGAGTTGGCTAAGAAGTAACTTTGCATTCTCGGCTAACTCGCGATTTGAACCTTTAACAAAGAAGTCGCTTCGTTGTAAGTCTTCGGCTGTTAGGGCAAACAAATCACCTTCATCAGAAATTACTTTTTCTTCAAGAAGTGCGCGGGCTGCTTTTTCGCCAAGTCCTTCGATATCAAGAACGCTTCGTGACCCCAAGTGCTCAAGTCGTCCTCTAAGTTGAGCGGGACAGCTGCGAGTATTTAAGCACCTCAGGTCCTTGTCGTCTTCTTTTTCGGTCGCCAACTTGCTGCCACACTCGGGGCATTTGCTTGGCATTACAAATTCGCGCTCACTACCATCACGAAGTTCAACTACTGGCCCGAGGATTTCTGGAATTACATCTCCGGCTTTGCGCAAAAAGATCATGTCACCAAGAAGTACGCCTTTGCGCTTAACTTCGTAACCATTATGCAAAGTTGCAAAAGAAACCGTTGAGCCAGCAACCAGTACTGGTTCAACAGCAGCACGTGGTGTGATTCTTCCAGTGCGACCAACTTGCACACCAATGTCTATCAGGCGAGTTCGCACCACAGTTGGCGGATACTTAAATGCAATTGCCCACCTCGGCGCACGGGCGGTGTATCCCAGTTCTTGCTGTTCATTAAGGCTGTCGATCTTAATAACTACGCCGTCGATGTCATGTTCGATGTCATGGCGATGTTCGCCGTGATGCTTAATGTATTCCTTGACTTCCTTAACCGACTTAACAACTTTGACTCGATCCGATGTTGGCAATCCCCAACTCTTTAAAAGTTCATACGCATGGGACTGCGCAGAAATCTCTAAGCCTTCGTGGGTTCCAATTCCATGCACAATCAATCCCAAGCGGGAAAGCGCGCTCTTGGCACGATCCAGTTCTTCTACATGTTTTGCAAGTGATGCTGCTTGCTTGGAATCTGCAGTCTTTCCTTCGGCTCGCTTGGTTGCTTCAGCCACAGCCTCTAGTCGATTATCAATTCGTTGCCGCAGAGTTCCCGCTGCAGCATTGCGAGGATTAGCAAAAGCGGTACGGCCAGTTGCAGTCACTTCTAAATTGATCTGATCAAACTCGGCCAAGGAAAAATAAACCTCGCCTCTGACTTCTAGCAACTCTGGGAACTTGGTGCCTTTGACTGCCTTTAGTTTTCTTGGAATACATGTGAGGTATTCCAGACTGGCAGTTACATTCTCGCCAACACTGCCACTTCCCCGCGTCGCGATAGTTTCAAGTTCGCCATTTCGATAAACGGCATTGATTGCCAGGCCGTCAATTTTTAATTCACATAGAAAGTTGTGATTTCCAACTCTGACAAACCAAGCATCTAGTTCAGAGTCATCAAATACGTTATCCAGACTCCACATTTTTGTTGGGTGTTCAAATTCACCAAATTCTTCAGTTACTTCACCGCCAACACTTTGAGTTGGTGAATCGGCGCTAACCAATTCAGGATGCTTTTCCTCTATCCCAATAAGTTCAGCGAAGTACTTGTCATAATCCGCATCAGAAATAGTTGGTTTGTCATGGCTGTAGTAATGAGTTCGAGCTTGTTCAATTAGCTCAACTAGCTCGTCACGTCGCTTGCGCACAGCGGCTGGAATGCTCACTGATCTACCTCCACTAACGCGCGCGAAACCTCACTTAATGATTCCATTCTCTCGCGAGCCTGTGACAGTGGCATGTCAATTAGGTCGCATGGTGGCGATAAAACTATGTGGGAGTTCCAGTCTTCGTCTGAGTACCCGATTCGACCACCAAGACGACGGATCCCAGCCACCGCCCGAGCTGTTGTTGAAGGCTCGATACCTAGAATCACAAACCCACCAGCATCAATTTGTTCACCCAGGTAGTCAGTAGCCATATCACCGACCAATGCCACGTCGTATGAGATCGCAGAAAACCCCGATTGGCGAATTAGATCAAATGGAATTTCATCTGCGCAGCTGTGAACGATTGTTGTGCCGGTATGTGCACTTCTAACGGCCCTCAAGGTTTCCCCGACAGTGCTCGGCTCTACTGCAGAATAGGCAGCCCAACCACTTTGAGTTGGGACCGAGCCACGCAAAATATCTCTCAGTAGCGGTTCATCAAACTGAAGTGCGATTCGTGCCTGCGGCAGTCTTCGGGATACGTCGGCAACGTGACTTTCTACGGCGCCCATTAATGCCTGGCCAAGATCCGAAACGGCGCCTAAATCGCGCAGTAACTTCTCACCAGATCTAATTTCGATGCTGGCAGCTAAAGTCCACGGACCAACCACCTGGATTTTGAAATCACCTTCGTAACCCTGGTAGACCGCTTCAATTTCATCTAAGTCATGACTCATAAATGATGATGCTCGCAACATGTCTTTACCTCGAGCGCTTGTCAGTCGCCAGCCAGTAGGAACAGTTGATACTGAAAAGTCACTGGAGATTTGAGATATCAAGCCCATTGTTCGCCCGATCATTTCGGCGCCTGGGCCACGCTCTGGGAGTTCAGCAAGGTGTGGGAAATCAGGACAGACGTCACGGATAGTTACTGCAACTTCATGAACATCAGTTCCTGGCCACGCTCCGATGCCAGTTACCGTTGCTGGTTGCACTAAACGGATGCCGATCGACGTGATCGAGAAACTGTAGCGCTTCCGATCACACGTGTTCCGTCATAAAAAACTGCAGCTTGGCCAGCAGCTAAGCCCCGCAGATAATCATCAAGCTGAATAGTTACTAAACCATCATCGCCAATATGAAGTGTGGCTGGTAAACCTTCGCCGTGCGCTCGAATCTGAACATGAATTCGGGTTCCACTTGCTGGGACTGGCCCTGCCCATCTTGGCTTAATTGTTTCAATTACATCAATATCCAGTAATACCGGTGGACCAACCATGACAACGTTGTTTTTAACATCGACATCAACTACATAGCGGCGTTCGCCATCTCCGGTTGGATTGCCAAGTGCTAGTCCACGACGTTGACCAACTGTAAATGCATGTGCGCCGGCATGCGTTCCAACTTTGTTTCCAGTCTCTGCATCTACAACAACACCAGGAACTGATTCGATCTGCCTGGACAACCAGCCCGCAGTATCGCCATCGGGAATAAAGCAGATGTCATGGCTGTCTGGTTTCGCGGCAACTAAAATTCCACGTCGATCGGCCTCGGCTCGGACTTCAACTTTTGTACTATCGCCAAGTGGGAACATCGAATGGGCAATTTGATCGGCAGTTAATACGCCAAGCACATAGGACTGGTCTTTCAGCGGGTCTATTGCGCGGTGAAGTTCTGGACCGTTTTCACCTTGGAAGATTTGGGCATAGTGCCCCGTGACAACCGCATCAAAGCCCAGTGCCATAGCTCGTTCCAAAACCGCTTCAAACTTGATGCTTTCATTGCAGCGCAGGCATGGATTCGGAGTGCGTCCAGCAGCGTATTCAGAAATGAAATCTTCAATCACTTTTTCCTGAAACTCCGAAGATAAATCCCAAACATAAAATGGTGCACCCAACATGTCGGCAGCCCGAAAAGCATCATTGGAATCTTCAATAGTGCAACAACCGCGAGCGCCAGTTCGATGAGATTGTGGATTTCTAGAAAGAGCTAAGTGAACGGCAGTTACATCGTGCCCGGCATCTACGGCTCGAGCGGCCGCTACTGCAGAGTCAACGCCACCTGAAAGTGCTGCTAATACTCGCATCAGACACGCACCGGTGCGGTAGTTAGCTTTGGAACCCCAGCGCGCTTAGCTCTTTCAATTGCACTTGGCAGAACCTCAATGAGTTTGTCTATGTCACCCTGTGTCGTTGTGCTGCCGAGCGAGAAGCGCAATGTGCTTCGTGCTGCATCATCATCGGCACCCATAGCGAGCAATACATGTGATGGTTGCGGGACGCCTGCGTTACATGCTGACCCAACTGAACATTCAACACCCTGGGCATCTAGCAGCATCAGCAGTGAGTCACCTAGGCAGCCAGGGAAAATAAAGTGCGCATTATTTGCTAAGCGATTACTTTTTGCTCCGGTATAAATCGCCTCTGGTGCAATCTCCATTACGCGCTTTACCAAATCATCACGAAGCGCAGTTACCCGAGCAACAGTTTCGGATCGCCGTGCAGAAGTAATTTCTAGCGCAGTAGCAAAACCGACAATCGCTGGCGCATCGAGGGTTCCAGAGCGGACATCGCGCTCTTGCCCGCCACCATGAATCAAAGGAGTGACATGACAATCCCGGCTGATTACAAGTGCGCCAATTCCGTGTGGGCCACCAACCTTGTGTCCTGAGATGCTCATCGCACAAACGCCGAGTTCAGAAAAATTCAGATCCAACCAAGCTGGCGCCTGAACTGCATCAGTGTGGAAACGAATTCCAAATTCACGAGTAACTGCAGTTAAGGCAGTGATGTCATTTATAGTTCCGACTTCATTGTTTCCCAAAATAACACTTACTACTCCAACGTCACTTGGATCATCGCCTAAAGCTTCGCGAAGTGCTTCTGGAGTAATTCTTCCTTCAGCATCTGATTTGATCCAAGTAACCTCGAAGCCTTCAGAGTCTCCAAGCCAACGCACTGGATCCATAACGGCATGATGTTCGGTGCTACCCGCAACCACACGAATCCGGCGAGAATCTTTATTTCGTTGATCCCACGCAATGCCCTTGACCGCAATGTTGTTTGCTTCAGTGCCACCAGCAGTGAATACAACTTCGGCAGACCCACAGCCAACAGCGCGTGCTACTCGTTCCCGAGACTCTTCTACGGCTCGTCTGGCTTTTCGGCCAGAGGCATGCAGGGATGAAGGGTTGCCAGGCTCGCTAAGCAACTTCGTCATGGCCGCAACGGCCTCCGGAAGCATTGGGGTCGTCGCAGCGTTATCTAAATACGCCACGTATTCATTCTAGATGAGTTCAACAGACCATGAATTTTTCAGTTTTGAGAAAAACCCACTATCTAGTGACTACTTGCGGGCTTTTACCCGAGCAGTTAGGTCTGGAACTACTGAATGCAGGTCGCCGACAACACCGAAGTCAGCTAAATCAAAGATCGGTGCGTCTGCATCTTTATTAACTACGACGACGGTCTTAGAAGTTTGCATACCTGCACGGTGCTGAATTGCGCCTGAAATTCCATTTGCAACGTAAAGCTGTGGCGATACGGTCTTTCCGGTTTGGCCAACCTGGAACTGGTGTGGATACCAACCTGCGTCAGTTGCAGCGCGGGATGCACCAACTGCAGCGCCAAGTGAATCAGCCAATGGCTCAATCACGCTGGCAAATCCTTCGTCGCTGCCGACACCACGTCCGCCTGAGACCACAATTGCAGCTTCAGACAAATCTGGGCGGCCACTCTTTTGAACTGAAACACGATTAACAACTTTGGTCGCACTTGCAGCGGCGCTGACTTCAGCAGCTACATCAACGCGAGTTGCGGTTCCACCAGACTGAACAGGTGCGATTGAGTTTGTTCGCACAGTGATAACTGGGATCCCCTTGGATACCTTTGAGTGAACAATAGTTGCGCCACCAAATACGTTTTGAGTGGCAACAACATCGGCTGATACTGCAACAGCGTCAGTGATGACACCAGAATCAATCGCAACTGCTAAGCGGCCAGCGATTTCCTTGCCGTCTGCTGATGATGGGATCAAAACTGCTGCTGGTGACTTTTCAGAAACTAGCTTCACAAGCACATCAACAGTTGGGACTACAACGTGATCCAAGAATGCTTGACCATCAGCGACATAAACCGTCTTGGCACCATGATCGCCAAGAGTCGCAAGCGCAGAGTCTGCGCCAGGTCCAACGAATACTGCACTTGGTTCGCCAATTCCGGCAGCCATCGCAAGTAATTCAAGGGAAACTTTTTTAATGGCGCCTTCGGAATGCTCGATTAGTACTAATACTTCAGACATGAGTGCTCCTATATAAATTTCTGGGTGACGAGGAATTCTTCAATTTTTTCAGCGCCATTACCTTCATCGGTAATAACTGTGCCTTTGGCTTTTGCTGGGCGTTCTGCAAAATCTTTAACTTCACTCCAAGCATTGGCAAGTCCAACTGATGCTGCATCCAAGCCAATGTCAGCAAGACTCAAAGTTTCCATCGGCGCTTTCTTTGCAGCCATGATGTTTTTGAATGATGGGTAACGAGGTTCGTTTGTTTTTTCAACAACTGAAACCACCGCTGGCAAACTTGACTGAACTTCGTCGTAACCGTAATCGGTAACTCGGTGAATAGTTAAAGTTGAACCGTTAACTTCTACTTTGTTGGCAAACGTCATCTGTGGCAAACCTAGTCGGGCGGAAACCATTGCGGGAACTACGCTCATGCGGGCATCTGTTGATTCAGATCCGAAAATAATCAAATCAAAGCCACGGCCTTCAAGTGCCTTAGCGAGTACTAATGAAGTAGCTAATGCGTCGGAACCGTGCAGCGCAGGATCACTGATGTGAATTCCCGCGTGCGCACCCATTGAGATTGCTTTACGTACACTGTCAGCAGCTTCATCTGGACCCATGGAAAGAATGGTTACTTCACCTTCGCCGGCTTCAACAATTCGAAGCGCCTCTTCAACGGCATATTCATCAAGTTCATTCACGACTCGGTCAGCAGCGGCACGATCTAAGGTGCTATCGCTTGCTGTCAATTTCTTTTCAGCCCAGCTATCTGGAACCTGCTTTACGCATACACAAATCTTCATGATTACTCCTTTAGAGACTTACGAAGTTGGCAACCAGTCCCTTAAGCCACAAGCTAGGCGGCTTCAAGATTGGATACAATCCGTCAAAGACCAGCCTAATCGTTTAATTAAAAGGCGCTAGTTCAGGGCTGGCTTAGGTGAAAAGCCAAAATTACTAGGAGAAATCTGCCTTACCTGGACCATTTTCCACGAAGGATTTCATGCCGACCTTTTGATCGTTGGTATCAAACTGACCAGCAAATAGGCCTTGCTCCATAACCAAACCATTGGCCAGAAGCTGTTCGCCACCTTTATCGATGCCTCGCTTGGCAGCTTTCATTGCAGTTACAGGCCCTGAGGCATAGAGATTTGCAAGTTCCATAGATCGCTTCAGCACATCACTTGAGTCAACAACCTCATTAACCAAACCAAGGGTTAAGGCTTCATCAGCGTCGACGCGGCGACCAGTAAAAATGAGATCCTTTGCGCGCGATGGCCCAATAAGTCGAGCTAAGCGCTGGGTGCCACCACCGCCAGGAATAATTCCAAGCAAGATTTCCGGTTGACCCATAACTGCGTTAGATGCAGCAATTCTGAAGTCACAGCTCAGGGCAAGCTCAAGTCCGCCACCTAGTGCATAGCCAGTGATGGCGGCAATAGTTGGAACGGGAATGTCGCCGACCGCATTAAAGCAAGCCTGCAAACCTGGGGTTTCTTGTCTGGCGATTTCGCCGTCCCAATCGATCATTTCTTTAATGTCAGCGCCAGCAGCAAATGTGCGTTCGCCGCCGTAAATCACGACAGCGCGAACTTCATCAGAACTTGAAACTTCAAGCGCTACTGCTTTGATTTCTTCCTGCATGGCTCGGTTTAGCACGTTCATTTTTGGACGGTCTAAATGAATAACTGCAATACGCTCTTGGCGTTCTACTCTGATGAATTCGGACACGTTATTAGCCTATCTACCGATTGGGTATCAACGAAACTTTTAAGACTAATTTAGAAAAGCGCGTTGGTTAATGCGATTCTTGCCTTTGCAACAGCGGGATCTGTTGGACCTGCAATTTCAAAAAGTTCTAATACTCGCTCGCGGGTTTTATCCCGATCAGTACCGGCTGTATTTCGTAAATGTTCAATCAATAGTTCAAAGGCATCAGAAAACTCGCCCATTAAGAACGTGGAGTCTGCAGCGCGTAACACAGAATCAGTATCCAGCGTTATGTTTTCAATATCCGCAGCTAAGTCGCGGCCATCAGTTCGCTGCAGCAGATTTACATTTAGTAAACCTATTTTTGCAATTGCATCGCCAGGGGTGACAGACAGAATTTCTTTATAGGCGGCTGCGGCTGCGTCCCATTCACCGGATTCCAGCGCCGCTTCAGCTGCATCAAACCTTGGGTCACTTGGTGGCTGGTGTGCTTGATTATCAATGCTTGAATCTTGTACCGCGTCTTGCTCGATTCCAGCGCGACCAGTGATGCCTGCTTTTTCGGCTTCAAGCAGTAAGGCATCCAAAACTTGGCGCACTTGTGACTCCGGCATCGCGCCCTGGAACATCGGCGCTACTTGCCCACCGATTACTACGAAAACCGCTGGAATCGATTGCACCTGAAAAGCGGCAGCGATTTGCTGTTCGGCATCTACATCCACTTTGGCGAGGATCCAGCGTCCGTCGTATTCGAGCGCAAGCTTTTCCAAGATTGGCGAGAGTTGTTTACAGGGCTCACACCATGTTGCCCAAAGGTCGACTACCACTGGGACCGTCATCGATCGGGTAATTACATCTGCTTCAAAACTTGCAGTAGTGACATCAATAATCAAATTGCTTGCAACGGGATCTGCGGCGCGTTGTGCCGCAGCTTGGGCTGCTTTGGCTTGAGCTTCTCGCGCTGCGGCAACTGCGCCAAGATCTATGGCACCTTGCAAGTTCATATTGGATTGGTTCACGTCACTATTGTGACGTATTTTCCGCGCTAAGAGTTATTCAAGTCCTGCAAAATCTGCTGGACGGCTAATTCAGTTGAGATTGAGCCACTTGCCACTTGAGTGCTGAGTGAATTCAAGGTTGCTGTATTTAGATTCATGTGCTCGGTTATTGAATCCAGCACAGCCCGACGAAGATTAAGTTTGGCGCGTTCGACTGAACGCAATCCCCGCTCACCTGACGAAACTGCCCACTCATGATGCTTGGAAATTGCCTTTACTAAGTCAGGTAAGCCTTGGCCAGTAGTGGCAACTGTCGTGACAATTTCAGGTGTCCAAGTTTTCGAATTTGCTGATCCGAGTCCGATCATGGAACGCAGTTCTCTGACAACGCCTTCAGCGCCATCACGATCAGCCTTGTTCACCACATAGACATCGGCAATTTCTAGAATTCCAGCTTTTGCAGCCTGAACACCGTCACCTGCACCGGGTGCAAGAACTAATACAACGGTGTCAACGGCGTTTACGACATCGACTTCGGACTGACCCACGCCAACCGTTTCGACAATGATTACGTCAAAGCCAACAGCATCCAAAATCTTTGCTGCCGCTTGAGTTGCACTTGATAGTCCACCAAGTTGTCCACGCGATGACATAGATCGAATAAATACACCTTCGTCTAAGGCATGCTCTTGCATTCGAATTCGATCACCGAGCAGTGCGCCTCCAGTCACGGGTGATGAAGGATCAACAGCCAAAACTGCAATACGCAGTCCTTGCTTTCGATACTCAGCAATTAAGGCACCGGTCGTAGTTGATTTACCAACTCCAGGCGGACCCGTAACGCCAATTAATAATGCAGTTCCAGAATCTGGCAGCCCAGATAGTAAATCAGCTAACTCAGGTGTGCCGTCTTCGATAACGCTTAGTGCCTTACCTAAGGCGCGCCCGTCTCCAGTGACTGCTGCTTCAAGTAGGGAGTGCATTGCGAATGTGCCTAAGGAACTCTGATGATCAGAGCGTCACCTTGACCGCCGCCGCCACATAAAGCAGCTGCGCCGGTACCACCACCGCGACGCTTCAATTCATTTGCCAAGTGCAGCACGATTCGTGCGCCAGACATTCCAATTGGATGGCCAAGAGCAATTGCCCCACCATTTACGTTGACTTTAGAGTCATCGATACCAAGTTGATCCATGCTGACTAGTGCTACAGAGGCGAATGCTTCATTCATTTCATAAAGATCAAATCCAGCTGGGTCCAATCCAACTTTTGCAGCCGCCTTTTTTATAGCGCGCGCTGGCTGGGCCACCAAAGATGCGTCCGGTCCTGCGACCATTCCATGCGCCAAAATTTCGGCTAGAACTATTAGTCCAAGTTCAGCCGCTTTCTTTTCGCTCATGACAATTACGGCAGCTGCGCCATCACTAATTTGTGAGGATGAACCAGCAGTAATTGTTCCGTTTAGATCAAATGCCGGTCGTAATTTGGAAAGGGATTCAGTAGTTGTTTCGGTGCGCACACCTTCATCGGTTGCAAACAGGATTGGATCTCCTTTTCGCTGTGGGATTGAAACAGGAACAATCTCATCAGCAAAAAGTCCGGCAGCATGCGCGGCTGCGGCTCTTTGGTGCGACTTTGCGGAGAACTCATCCTGGCGTTCGCGCGAGATTTTTTCTACTGCTGTGTACTTGTCAGTTGCTTCGCCCATACCAAGTTGGTCAATTGCGCAGTAAAGTCCATCAAATGCCATGGTGTCTTTAAGAACCCAGTCGCCGTACTTCATGCCTTCGCGACTCCCCACAAGAACATGTGGTGCGTTAGTCATACTTTCCATGCCACCAGCTACAACTACATCTGCTTCACCAGAACGAATCAGTTGATCTGCCATCGCGATTGCATTGATTCCTGACAAGCAAACTTTATTAATGCTTATTGCTGGTACTTCAAGACCGATTCCGGCTTTGATGGCTGCTTGGCGAGCAGGCATCTGGCCGACTCCAGCCTGCAAAACATGCCCCATGATTACGTAATCAACATCAGATGCTGATACGCCGGATTTTTCTAAAGCCCCACGAATTGCGGTAGCACCAAGTTCAACTGCAGAGACATCTTTTAACGAACCAAGCAATCGACCGATTCCGGTGCGAGCTCCACCAACAATGACTGACATTAGAGGCCTTTCAGGTCAGGAAAAATGCGGAAAATTGCGCGTGATGTGCAAAATCCCCTACTGTCACCTTAGCGATGTTCCTGCCCTTAATAGGAATCCGCCCAATGATTGCGAGGAATGCAATGGCCAACTTAAGTGCTGCTCTAGGTGGAACGCTGCTGGGAATCGATCATGTCGGGTTGGCAGTTAGAGATTTAGACGAGGCAATCGCACGCTGGTCAAAGACCTTTGGGCTTGAAGTTTCGCATCGCGAGATCAATGAGTCACAAGGTATTGAAGAAGCGATGCTCGACTTGGCCGACGGTACTCGTCTGCAACTATTGGCACCACTAAACCCCGAATCAACAATTGCTAAGTTTCTAGAACGAAGTGGTGAAGGAATGCAGCAGCTTGCATTTCGAGTAACTGACATTGAAGAAGCTATGGCCAATGTCTTAAATGCAGGAATGCGTTTGATTTACCCTGAATCTCGAATTGGAACCGCCGGATCCCGAATCAACTTTGTACATCCAAAGGATGTTGGCGGAGTTCTTGTTGAACTTGTCCAGCCAGTAGATCACTAGCGAAGATTTTTATTCTGACTTGTTTAACAAGTAGGTTTCTATTCCGACTTGTTCAACAAGTCGTTCCACCGCGACATCTCGCCATCCCAAGTCCAACTTAGTTCTGGCATGTCGGGACGTATCCGCTGCAGTGCCTGATTCCACGCAATGCGAACAAATTTTTCGCCAACCCAAAGATGGCGACATTCAGGGATGGCAATAACTTCACATTGCGGAACTATTGCGAACTTTTCTTTCGCTTCAGGTGGTTTTAAATAATCATCAAGTTCGGGAACCAATGCTGTTAGCGGGCGACCAGAATTTGCCCAAGACTTGAGATTGTCTTCATTACTCCACATCAATGGTGGACTAAACAGAACTGCGCCTTGTACTGGATCTACATTGCCGTGCATCAAAGTTACGTCGGTGCCAAACGACCAACCAACTAGCCAGATATTTTCTAAGCCACGGTCTTGCGCAAACCGCAAGGCGGATTTCAAATCCAGACCTTCTGAAACACCTTGGTCGTAAACGCCTTCGCTAGTACCGGCTGGACTAGTAGTTCCGCGGGTATTCCATCTCAAGATTGCAACATCAGCTAACGCAGGTAATCGCCAAGCAGCCTTTTTAAACAAATGGCTGTCCATCATTCCGCCGCCGGTTGGATTGGGATGTAGCAACAATATTGTGGCTTTTGGTTTCTCGGAAACTGGCAGTGCCAATTCACCGACTAAGCGCAGGTTGTCATCAGTAACCAAAGTTATTGATTCGCGTTTCGCCGGCAAGACGCTATTAGAAACGATTTCAGCCATCAGTACTTACTCGGAGTTCTACGTTTCCAACAGGCAGTATGCCAATGTCGTCTCTCATCAGCCGAATAGTCCACATTCCACGCAACTATGTGTGCGGTGCCTGGCTGGATATCTCCTTGGCAACCTGGGCAACGGTAAACCTTCACCGATGTCTCACCAGTTAGCGAGGTAACTTGCCATTCACCATCAGAGTGATTTTCGGTGCGCCCAAAACTACCAAGCTTTAGCTCTGGTGGCTCTTGATTTGGCTCTCTTCGGTTTCGGCGCCCCATGGTCTCATTCTAAGTTCAAATCGCAATTTGTTAGAGCGGCATAGGTTGATAGGCCGCAATTCCAGTTCGCTCTGAAAGTTCCGCCTGTGCAGCCCTAACTTTTTCAATACCAATCTTTTCGATGACTTCAAAAGGACCTTCGGGTAAGCCGCAGCCGAGTTTCATGCCCGAATCAATATCAGCTTTTGTGGCATATCCCGTTGCTTCCATCGCAATGCAGTCGCCGAGGTATGCCATAAGCAGGTCATTATGAACTTGGTTTTTGGCTGATTCATTTGAGTCTGTAGGAATTGCTAGTTTCTCGGCATAGTCATAGAAACCGGATCCAGTTTTGCGACCCTTGTTACCTGCCGCAACTAGTTTGACCATGCCCTCTGCAGGTAGATCAATTTCTAAATTGGTATCCGCATGAATGGTTTTCAGGATTTCAACACAAGTGTCAATGCCAATCAAATCCAAAAGCTCACAAGGCCCCATTGGATAACCAGAGTGCTCGCGCATTGCTGCATCCATTTGCTCTTTGGATGCCTGACCAGAATCCAGGATTTGTACTGCGTGATTTAAATATCTAAGTAAAAGTTTGTTAACGATAAAGCCTGGCTGATCTGAAATTTGTGCCAAGTGCTTGCCTAGCGAGTTTCCTAGTTCAACAATTTCAGATACGACCTGGCTATCTGAGCGCGCAGTTGAAATTACTTCAACAAATTTTTGAACTGGCGCTGGATTAAAGAAATGTATTCCGATTACTTTGGCAGGACGCGAAGTTGCATTTGCAATTTCAGTAACCGACAAGCTCGAAGTGTTTGTAGCCAGAATTCCAGTTGGCTTTACTGCTGCATCTAGTTTGGAAAAAATCTCTACTTTTAAGGAAAGGATCTCAGGTGCCGCTTCAATTACTAGATCGCAATTTGCGAGCAACTCAAACGCTTCACCAAATGAAACCTTTGCAGTAATTTCATCACTTTGCTCTTGGATTAACTTGCCTTTCGAAACTGCTCTTCCTAGAGATTTGGCTAGATTCGATTTGCCTGCGTCAACGGCAGCGGCAGACTCAGCAACTCCAACTACTTCGTAACCGGCGCGGGCAAATACTTCAACAATGCCAGCTCCCATAATTCCTAGACCGACAACACCGATTTGCGAAAAGCTCATGTGGATAGTCTGGCAGACTGCAGTAAATCTGAGTAAGTGCCAGACTTTATTCTGCGGTTTTGGACAGATTGCGACAGACTTAAGTCGTGCCAGCTTGGAATTCCTTTTCGTACTTCTTCGGTCCGCTTGTGGCATTTTCGGGCCTAGGGCTAATGGTCTTAATCTTGCGCTGGGCATTTGCTCGAGGTGGTTCAGTTGTTGAACGGCCTGCTAAATCAGGAAACCCGGATGAATATGGAATGTTGATTCCAGTGGCCTCCCCAGGAAACTACATCGAAGGTGAAGTCTTAAGAAGATCTTTAGTTGATGCAGGGTTGCGAGCGAGTTTGGCCCAAACTAACGACGGGCCTCGAATTATGGTCTGGCCCAAAGATGTTGAATCCGCAAAAAAGATACTTAAGAAAGCGTCGGGCTAGACTTGCGAACAATGTTGGCGCCAAGTGCGCTCAACTGCTTTTCAAAGGCTACATATCCGCGATCGATATGTTCAACGGCGTGAACTGTAGTTTCGCCTTCGGCAACAAGTCCTGCCAAAACTAATCCAGCACCGGCTCGAATATCAGTGGCTTCCACTGGCGCACCGGACAATTGCGAGCGACCTCTAATTAACGCGTGATGTCCATCAGTTCGAACTTCAGCGCCCAGGCGGGATAGTTCCTGAACAAATCTAAATCGGGCTTCAAATAGATTTTCAGTAACCATCGCAGAGCCCTCGGCAATGGAATTAAGCGCTATGAATTGTGGCTGTAGGTCTGTTGGAAATCCGGGATAAGGCAGCGTTACAACATCAATAGCGGTTGGCCGCTTATTCATTTGAATTCGAAAACCATCGCTTATCGTTTCGACTTCAGCTCCAGAAGTAACAAGTTTTTCAAGAGCAATCGAAAGATGTTCGCTATTTGCATTGTGAACGGTGATGTCGCCACCAGTTATTGCTGCGGCCACCGCCCACGTTCCGGCAACAATTCGATCAGCAACTGTCGTGTGTTCGACCGCTTGCAGACTTGAAACACCAGTAACTGTGAGTAGTGACGTACCAACACCGTCAATCTGTGCACCCATGTCTAGCAACATGCTGCAGATGTCAACAATTTCTGGTTCGCGAGCCGCGTTATCGATTACCGTTACACCGTTTGCAGTAACTGCCGCCATCAACAATGTTTCAGTTGCACCAACGCTTGGAAAATCTAAATAAACATGTGTTCCGACCAGCCCACCATCTGGCGCATGAACAACAAGGTAGCCATGTTCATTTGCAACAGTTGCGCCCATACGCTCTAAACCAGCAGTGTGCATGTCTAATCCGCGAGAGCCAATTGCGTCACCACCAGGTAAGGCAACATCGGCTGCGCCAGTTCTGGCAACAAGCGGACCAAGTACCGCAATTGATGCGCGCATTCTGCGAACTAAGTCGTAGTCAGCACGATGTTCAATTGTTTCGGGAACTTCAATTTCAACCGTTTCCGTATCAGCGTCATAACTCACCGAACAGCCAAGTCGGCGAAGTAGCTCGGCCATAATTGTTACATCCAAGATGTTTGGAACTGCGTGAATAATCGTTTTTCCAGGAGCAAGCAATGCAACAGCCATAAGTTTTAAACTGCTGTTTTTTGCGCCAGTCACATGCACCTCGCCTACTAGGCGGGCGCCCCCTTGAATTCGAAAAACATCCACGATTAAGCAGAATAACGTGCTTTTACCAATTTAATTTCTAACTCAAGAAAAGGCAGATAAACCCAATGCGCCCTAGGCTTAGGGCATGGTCAATTTAACAAGGATTTACACGCGTACTGGTGATGACGGCACTACCAATCTTGGCGACATGAGCCGAACTGGTAAGAATGATCCTCGCCTCAAGGCCTACGCCGACGTGGACGAAGCTAATAGTTCTATCGGTCTGGCAGTTGCCGCCGGAGAACTTAGGACCGACATTGTTGATCTGCTAACCATGATTCAAAATGAATTGTTTGATGTTGGCGCAGACCTGTGCACGCCTGTGATTGATAATCCAGAGCATGAGCCACTTCGAGTGACACCTGATTACATCGAACGACTTGAGTCAGCTTGCGACAAGTACAACGAAGAACTTGAAGCACTTCGATCATTTATCTTGCCTGGTGGCACTGTTGGTGCCGCTCATTTACACGTGGCTCGCACCGTTACTAGACGAGCTGAACGCAGCACCTGGGGTGCAATAGACATGTATCACGGCGGCATGAATGTACTGGCAGCAAACTATTTGAATCGACTTTCAGATTTGCTGTTTATTCTTTCGCGCGTTGCAAACAAGGATGTTGGCGATGTGCTTTGGAAGCCAGGAAGCACTCGCTAACTAATCTGTAGTTAGTTTGCTACTGACCAATCGATGTCGACATTTTTGAAAGCGCCGACATTAACTTTTTGTGAAAATCGTCGCCGTCAATAGTCCACGCCACGTATCCATTTGGCTTAACTCCGTTACGCAGCCGAGTATCCGTAACCGTCATTCCAGTGGTCAGTTCGCCATTGCATTCCACGTCAATGAATGCTTCCTCAAGTTCCATGATGTTGGGCCAAATAGCTTCTGCCATGGCTAATGCATCGTGCTGATGTGTCATGCGTTCGCCATAAAACGATTCATAAAAATTTGTATATGAAGTCAGGATGTGGTCAAAAGCCTTACCAAACTTACTTCCGTCTTTTAGCCAGCCCCACAAGTGTTCATGGGTTTTAACAGAATGCGTAACGTCTAACCCAACCATTACGGTGTTGATGCCACTGGCAAAAACTCGTTTGGCTGCCTCCGGATCATGCCAGATATTAAATTCAGCAACTGGGGTTACATTTCCAGTTCGGGCTGCGCCACCCATAATCACAAATCGATCAATCATTGGAATTACATCCGGATGCTGATCAACTAAATGAGCAATGTTGGTTAGTGGACCAATAGCAACCAGGGTTACTGGGTCTGGGGAGTTTCGGATCTTTTCAGCCAAGAACGCGGGCGCGTCTGTTGAGACAACTTTCGTAGTTGGTTCCGGCAAATCTACGCCAGCAAGTCCATCATGACCATGCACAGGCTCGTATCCAGTTTCCATCTTTGGGCGCGCATAGGGTTCGTCATAACCAGATGCCACTGGGATGTCAGTTCGTTCCATAAATTCCAGTAGTCGCAGTGCGTTACGAGTGGTCGCTTCAAGGCCAGAGTTGCCGCCAACTGTCGAGATACCAATGACATCAACTTCTGGTGACGCTAGGGCTAACGCAATGGCAACTGCATCGTCAATGCCTGGATCGGTATCAATCAAAAGCGCTCGAGTCATGGATTCCTCTTTATCTTGGGTTGAATTTGTTGTTTTTAATTCGATGATTCTTGCATAAATCTATTTACCTCAGCCGCTGTCGGCATCCCTGATTGCGCGCCTAACTTAAGCGTGGAAAGTGCTGATGCTGCACAGGCTAGTTCCAGTGAATCTGCAACTGATTGGCCGGATGCATAAGCAACTATGAATGCACCAACGAAGGTGTCGCCTGCGCCCACGGTATCGAGTGCCTCAACAACTGGTGGCTGGGCCTTTGCAACCACTTCCCCATCTTGGTAGGCAGTAACTTCGTTTGCGCCGGCAGTGACAATTACTAATCCTGATTTTGGTTCACCTAATTGTGCAAACTCGTGTTCATTCACAATAAGGACATCTATCAGGCTTGCTAATTCATCAGAGATCCCACGAACGGGTGCTGCATTTACACAAAAAATTCCATTCGAAGCTTTTCCAGCTGCGATGATCACTGACTCAGGGATTTCAAATTGAACTATGACGGCATCAGCTGAAGAAATTTGATCTACATCAAATGCGGCATGTTGGTTAGCACCGTCGGCAACAACAATTTGATTTTCACCTGAGTGTTCAACCATTACTAGTGCGGTGCTTGTTGGCGAGGAAACCTTTAGAACTGAATCAGTCATTACCCCGCTTTGTGCTAAAGCACTCAGGCACATTTCACCTGGCTCATCAGCCCCAACTGCTCCAAACATTGAGACGCTTGCGCCCATGCGTGCGGCAGCAACGGCTTGATTCGCGCCTTTGCCACCTGGATACCATTGCGGTTCAGCGCTACTTACGGTTTCACCACGACCTGGAAGTTTGGCCATTTGAACCACCAAGTCTGCGTTTATGCTGCCGACTACAGCGATTCGAGGTGTCATACCTTGAGCCTAGAGGTTGGGTTTGCCCAACTAGCAGCCTGGTGAATCTTGAATGAATCTTGGAGATTCCCTTTCAATTTTGGGATTCTGGGAAATCGGACGTTCGTTAAACTTGAGGTACCTAGGGAGTAATTAAATGAGTGCCAAAATCGAGGAACGCCAATTGCGTCCTCGGCGATCATTTTTCCTAGCTGGCTTCATTTCGTTTGCAATTGCATTAACGGGATTGGTAACACCAGCTAAGGCAACCGATCCGCTTCCTGTCGATGACACTTGGCAAGCAGCCGCCGAGGCCGCTTCAGCGACACCTGCTGAGTTAAAGGCTGCCGTAGCTGATGGATCTCTGAATCTTGTAGTAGTTCGAGACGTGGATGGGGCGCCCACAATAGAAACTGCCCATTTGTCATCAAGCTCTGAACTGGACCGAACTTTGACCAAGTTGCGAAGTGACCCAACATTCATTTCGGCTGAACCTGATTCGCAGGTAAACATAGTTTCGCAGCCACCATATTTCAATTCTCAATGGGGAATCAGTACCGTCGCCTCGTCTTCAGTTGCCTCGACCACCCAAGGATTAAATGTCACAGTCGCCGTCATTGACAGTGGAGTCGACGCCTCTCACCCAGATCTCGCGGGGAAAGTAATCGATGGGGTCGACTTTCGGGACGGTTTTAGCTACCTGAATGGAACAACGAATCTGATTGACAACTGCGTTTCCTATACGAATGCTGACTACTCAGGAACAGGACGTGCAAAACCGGTCCATGAAGATTTTGGCAAGTATGACCCGAATGGGCATGGCACACATGTAGCCGGAATCATCGCATCTAATGGAATTGGAGTTAAGTCTGTAGCGCCACAAGCCAAAATAATGCCAGTTCGCGTTATGTCTGAAAAAGGTACTGGCGACATGTCGGATGTCGCTTGTGGAATTATTTATGCTGCAGAACATGGTGCACAAGTCATAAACATGTCGCTTGGTGTTTCACCTTCCATAGCGCCAACTATTCCTGACGAAAATGCAGCTCTCCGAGCGGCCGTTGAATATGCAATCTCAAGAAATGTTGTCGTTGTTGCTGCTACAGGCAATGACGGGACAACTGGCGTTAGTTTCCTACCTGCAGATTTACCTAACGTCATAGGCGTCGGCGCCGTCTCCTCAGGTGCTGGCAATCCGATTGCTTCGTTTTCAAATCGAGGAAACTTTGTTGATGTAGTTGCTCCTGGAGCAGGCATTTGGTCAACTTGTAGTGCAGTTCCAATTAGCTGGTGGGTGGGAAGTTCTCAAGAAAAAAATGTATGCACTACTGGTGATGGCGATTCAAAGTATGAATCCCTTAGCGGCACATCTATGGCAACACCATTTGTCTCTGGATTGGCTGCACTTGTTTTAAGTATGGACGGAAGCCTAAAAAACACAGATGTTGCAAGTATCATTACGACGTCTGCAACTGATAAAGGTGCCGCTGGTTACGATCAAATCTATGGTTATGGCCTAATTAATGCCCCTGCGGCAATCACTATGGCTCTAGCGGTCTCTCAAAAATTGGCTGAGCAAGTCCGTATTGCACAGATAAAGGCGGCTGCGGACGCTGAAACTGCGCGGATTGCAGAAGTAGCGCGGCTTGCGGAAGTAGAAAGATTAGCGGCGGAAAAGGCGGCTGCGGATGAAGCCGCTCGTTTAGCCGAAGTGGCAAGAGTGGCAGCGGAAAAGGTGGCTGCTGAAAAAGCTGTTGCAGACAAAGCAGCTGCGCTTTTAAAGATCACTAAGTCTCTGAAGGTCAAAGTC
>CAIYGJ010000036.1 GCA_903925705.1 uncultured Actinomycetes bacterium
CCATTGTTTTGACTGCCACTGGGACTGAGATTTCGCTTTCCGTGATGGATAACGGATTAGGTCCGCGTGAGGGTTTGCCAGGTCTTGGCTCTTCCCTATTTAACTCTATTGCCGGTAGTAAATGGTCATTGGATAGAGGCCCAGACGGCATTGGTGCGCAACTTAATTTGCAAATTACCAAGTAGTCTCAAGAGCTCCAAAAGAAGTCTGATTCTAGGAATTCGAATTCTTACTGGCTTCAATTGCGCGGATTTCCTTGCCTTCAATCATCATCAAATAGATTAAGGTCGGGATCAAATCAATGCTTCGCTTAAGCAGCCACTTGGTGCCGCTAGTAAGGAGCCAGACGAGATCATCTTTCTGAGTGCGAATTGATTGCGTTGGAAGAGTACTTGACACTCGTAGTGGCAAGTTCAAGTCATTGCGGATCATGTCTGCGATTAGTTGATGTCCCAGCGAAGATGGATGCATTCGGTCCACGTGCCAAAAACTTCGTTCGTAAACTTCCTTTTGTTCCCACCCAGCAATGAATAACGCTTCTTCTTGCGCGGAAACCTCTTCCAAGATTTCATTTAGGTTTAGCACCCGGCGGCTCAATACTTTCTTGACGCGCTTTGGTGCAAAAGCCACCTTCGATGGGTCAGGCAAACCAAGAAGTACGACAACAGCTCCTAAGTCATTTAATTCCTGAATTAGGGTGCGGATGGAATCCCGAATCTGAACTGGCGAATAATTGCCGCGCATCACATCGTTCATTCCGACACATACGCAAACCAAGTCAGGGTTGAAGAATTTGGTTGAAGCTAACTGAGTGCTGACTACCGTGTGTGCCCGAGCGCCGTTTTTGCTCAAATTGATGTACTGCTTGGCCGACAAGTCATGTGCAACGCGACCAACCCAACCTGGTCCGTCTGGATTTCCATCTGTTGAGGTATCGCCAACGCCAAATACTGAACTATCACCTAGCGCTGCAATTCTTAGCTCCGTCATGTGACGAAGAGCCAGTAACTTTTCATTTAGCGACTTTGGCTTAACTGCCGGGGTAACTTGCGGCAATTGCTCCTGGACTACTTTGGTTTTACTTTTCATGCTGCCCTCATGTGGATTTTCAACATATTCGTTGCACATTTATCCCAGCCAAATTCTTCGGCGCGCAATCTGGCTTGATTCGAAACTTTTTCAGGATCCATACCGAGTACAGATTCGATCTCTTGACTCCACAGCTTGGCTTCTCTTGGCAGGGCGCTTCCGCACACCGGAGAAATCACTTCTGAAATTGCTGAGGAATCACGACACAACACGTACGTGCCACAAGCCAAGGACTCTAGAGCGGCTAGTCCGAAAGTTTCAATTGGTCCCACGGCCAAAAAACAGCTGGCACCTGACATCAAGTTGGCAAGTTTTGCCTTGTCAGAAACAAAACCAAGGAATTCAATTGGAAGCTGTTCTGTGGCCGCTTGCTGTTCTAATCCAGCGCGCAACGGGCCATCGCCAGCAAGCACTAGTCGGCAGTTTGCGTCAGAAGATTTCAGTTCTCTTGCAATCTCAAGCAAGAACTCTGGATCCTTTTCCTTGGAAAACCTGGTGCAGGCCAGCACGTAGTTCGATACCGCATCAAGCGAGTTGCTCGAAGTGGCAGCAAGAGATTGGAAGCGATTTAAGTCAAC
>CAIYGJ010000037.1 GCA_903925705.1 uncultured Actinomycetes bacterium
CTTCGCGACTGGGGTCAGGAAAAGTCACACGGCAAGTCACTTTGGTGGCCGATTGCAGCTCGTAATAAGAAGTGCGTAACTGCAGATTTGCGTACCCCAGAAGGTCAGCAGATTGTAAAAGAGCTAGTTGAGCAATCCGACATGCTTTTGGAAAACTTCCGTCCCGGAACACTTGAGCGATGGGGACTTGGTTATGACGTCTTGTCCAAAATTAATCCAGGTCTAATCCTGATTCGCGTAAGTGGCTACGGACAAACCGGACCTTACGCACCACGTCCTGGTTATGCATCAGTTGGCGAAGCTATGGGTGGCCTGCGTTATGTAATCGGTGAACCAGATCGCATGCCGGCCCGTGCCGGAATCTCGCTGGGTGATTCTTTGGCTGCGACATTTGCAACCCTTGGCGCATTGGCCGCACTTCACTCCAAAGAAAAGACTGGCAAGGGCCAGGTCATCGATGCTTCGATTTATGAATCGGTAATGGCATACATGGAATCTTTGATTCCAGAATGGGCAATTGGTGGCTACCAGCGTGAGCGCACTGGATCAGTGCTTCCGAAAATCACGCCTAGCAACGTTTATCCAACTAAGTCCGGCGAAATGCTTTTGATCGCTGCAAACATGGACACAGTATTTAAGCGCCTTGCCCATGCAATGGGTAAGCCAGAACTTGCTGATGATCCAAAGTACGCAACTCACATTGCGCGCGGCGACAATACCGCAGAACTAGACGCCATGATTGCTGACTGGAGTCGCACGTGGGAAATGAAAGATTTGATCAACCACTTGATCGAAGAAGAAGTTCCACATGGCTTGGTTTACACCGCAAAAGACATGATTGCTGACCCGCACATTCAAGCGCGTGAGTCAATCATCAATGTGGATGTACCAGGCGTTGGAGAATTCCCAATGCAGAACATCTTCCCGTTCTTCTCGGACACCAAGCCATCTATTCGTTGGAGTGGGCCAAGACATGGCGAACACACTGACGAAGTTTATGGAGACTTGCTTGGTTACGATGCTGCGAAGTTAGCTGACTTACGTTCCCGTGGAATTATCAAGTAACTCGATTTAGTTCAGATTTATTTGTACATCCAGGAATAAATCTCTGGTCGACGGTCATTCCAAACCGGCCAGTCTTTGCGCGCCTTAGCAAGTAAAGACATGTCGAGTTCGGCATGAATGATTTCTGGATAGTTATGTCCACCAGCTTCAGCGAGAACTTCACCGGTTGGTGCAATTACGCAAGAACGTCCAAAGAAGTCATGAGTCTTTCCGCCGCAGGTTTCTTCGCCGGATCGATTTGAGGCAATAACGAAAACACCCATTTCCATGGCACGAAGACGTAAGTCGTTAATGAATAGTGATTCGCGCCAGCCAAGTGACGAAACGGCAAGCAGTACAACATCAGCACCAAGCGCGCGGTTGGCCATCCATGGCTCAGAGAAAGCGCGGTCATAACAAATCAATGCGCCAGTGGATACGCCATCAATGTCGAAGTTCATTGGACCAGGTCCAGCGGTGCAGTATTCGTCTTCATGTACGTCAAGTGTGGGCATGTGAACCGACGGAGCAGTAAGTTTTCTAAATGCTGGGAAGGTTTTACCATCATGTGTTTTGCCGTGAACAACTTCACCGTTGCGATTAAGAATCACAAGTGAGTTATAACGAACATCGTTGTCAATTTCGTACATTCCAAAACCAAGTGCGGTGTTGTGATCTTTGGCGAACTTTGCAAAGGCTGCAGTAGATGCGCCACCAACTACTGGCTCAGCCCAATCGCGATACTTTGGGCTCTTGTCACCGGCTGCGAAATAAGGAGTGGTTGCAAGCTCGGGTAAGAGGATCAAGTCGGGGTTGGTAGCTGCGGCCTGTTCCGATAATTCGAGCAACATTTCGACGTTCTCGGACACATTTTGGGTGCAATTTCCAC
>CAIYGJ010000038.1 GCA_903925705.1 uncultured Actinomycetes bacterium
AACACTTTGCTTTGGTTACTACTTGGTCTTTCGTTAGTACTGGGTATCTTGCTGGTGCTTCCTGTCGGTGGCGCGGACGTTCCAATCGTTATCTCTTTGCTTAACGCATTTACTGGCTTGTCGGTAGCAGCATCCGGTTACGTACTTGGCAACGTCCTATTGATCGTTGCTGGAACGCTTGTTGGTGCATCGGGAACATTGCTAACGCGCATGATGGCAAAAGCAATGGGTCGTCCACTTACAAACACTCTGTTTGGTGCGTTCACTGCAAAGGCTTCAACTTCAACTGCTTCAGCTGAAGATCGCCCAGTTAAGTCCGCTTCACCGGAAGACGTCGCAATCATGTTGGGTTATGCCCGCAAGGTGATCATCGTTCCGGGTTATGGCTTGGCAGTTGCTCAGGCGCAAAATACAATTCGCGAACTTGTTGAACTGCTTGTCGCAAAGGGAATCGAAGTTGATTACGCAATCCACCCAGTAGCGGGTCGTATGCCAGGACACATGAACGTTTTGCTTGCCGAAGCGAATGTGCCTTACGAACAGCTAAAGGAAATGGATGAAATTAATCCAGAGTTCCCATCGACCGATGTGGCATTAGTTGTTGGCGCGAACGATGTGGTGAATCCGGCTGCTCGCGACGACAAGACTGCACCTATCTATGGCATGCCAATTCTGAACGTGGATCAGGCTCAGCAGGTAGTTTTCCTAAAACGCTCAATGCGTCCGGGTTTTGCTGGCATCGAGAATGAAGTGCTGTTTGATCCGAAGACCTCCTTGCTATTTGGGGATGCCAAGGATTCCTTGACCAAGGTAGTTAGCTCACTAAAAACCCTGTAAATACTGAAATTTACTCGTGTCGGACTAAATACAGGGTTTTCCCTGAATAGCGTCTTATTCCGCTTGTGCTTAAGGCATTGTTAGGAAGTAGCAGACCACCACGGGTGTGTGTCTGCAACGGGATAACGGTGTGTTGAAATGACTGCACGATTGGTATTGGTTGTCGAAGACGACGACCTATTACGCGAGCTAATCGCTACGGCATTAGAAGTGCGCGGCTACACCGTCCAAACTGCCTCCAATGTCGTTGACGCAAAACGACTGTTTCACGCGACTGATCCAGATGGCTTAGTTCTCGATGTTGATCTTGGCCCTGGACCAAATGGTTTTGATTTTGCCCAAACTGCGCGTAAGGAAGCACCAGGTACCGGTGTTGTCTTTTTAACTCAACTGCCAGATCCACGTTTCGCTGTTGAAAACGAACAGGGATTGCCGACAGGAATTGCATACCTAAGAAAATCTGCACTAGCTGACTTAAATGTTCTCTATGACGCGTTAGATGCTGCAATGCGTGGCGAGGCAACTTCACAACATAGACATGACATAGATAAATCGAGACCATTTGCAGCGCTGACAGTTAAGCAAATCGAAGTGCTTCATCACATGGCTAGCGGCAAATCCAACGCGCAAATTGCAAGTGCGCGTGGCACATCGCTTAAAGCTACCGAAGATGCAATTAGACGTGCTTGTCAAGCAATCGGAATCGACAGTTCACTCGAGGGAAATTCACGCACGGCTGCAGTGACAAAGTATTTGAGTGTTGTTGGAGTTAAATCAACAATTGGAATGGACCAGGTCTCAAGCTAGGAATGAAACAAAGAGCAGCCATAGCCCCACAAACTGAATCTTCAAACGATTCAATTTGGTATCTACTTGGATTACGCTCATCTTTAAGTTTTCGTTTAATTCTACTTTTTCTTTTTCCTGGATTCCTTAGTCCAATTTTTATAGATCGGGCTGAATACGGCGGATCAATTGTTCTTTGGACGAGCTTGATTCTGCTTGCGCAATGCGGATTCACCATAGTTATTCTGTTGGCAAGAAAAATCATTCACGGCAATCGCCAAAACGAATCTCATCCAATCGCCACTCTGATCGCCTTTGTTTGCGCCCAAGGCGTCAGGGGATCAATCCTTGGATTTTCCACGGTATTCCTTGGGTTTACTAATGATCCTAAG
>CAIYGJ010000039.1 GCA_903925705.1 uncultured Actinomycetes bacterium
AGGAGACGAATACTTCGGCTATCGCTACGAATACTCTGAAGAGTACGTACGCGTTATGCAGGAACTTTGGACTAAGGGCTCATCAGACTTCAAGGGTCAGTTCTTCAAGATGGATGACTGCCACATGTTGCCAAAGCCTTCTTCAAAGATCCAGCTTGTAGCTGCCGGTCAGTCAGAGCGCGGTATGCGTTTCTGTGCTGAGTACGGTGACTACCAGTTCATTTTGGGTACTGGCGTAAACACACCTAAGGCATTTGCCCCAAGTGCAGAGCAGCTTGTTCGCGCAACCAAGGAAACTGGTCGCGACGTAGGCGCATTTGTATTGTTCATGGTCATCATGGATGAAACAGATGAAAAGGCCATGGCTAAGTGGAAGCACTACAACGCTGGCGCAGATGCTGGCGCATTGTCATGGATGGCTGGTCAGGCTGCTGCAGACGTAAATGCAGACGGTACCGGAACTGCTGCAAACATCGCACTTCCAGAAGGCGCAATCAACTTCAACATGGGAACACTTGTTGGCTCATACGCCAGTGTTGCTCGCATGCTTGATGAAGTTGATACCGTCCCAGGCGTCAAGGGTGTCATGTTGACATTCGATGACTTCGTAGCAGGCATGGACATCTTCGGTACAAAGGTTCAGCCTTTGATGAAGACCCGCGCTGGCAAGTAATACCTCTTAAAACTAAAGGGCGCCTGTTGTTGCAGGCGCCCTTTAGTTTTAAAACGATTTGATTATTCCGGATCGGGTTGGCCAAGGATTTCTTCTCGGGCAGCCAGTACGTGTGCTCGCATGACACTTGAAGCCCAAACCTCATCGCCAGCCTTCATAGCATTCACAATTTCTCTATGATGATGCAGACTTCGCTGCAGAGCTTCTGGGGAGTAAACCTTGTAGGTCTGCATCACAATCGGAACGTGGATTAAAGTTTCGATCAATAATCCAAGCCGAGTCGAATTCGACATCTCAATGATCTTGCCGTGAAAGATTCGATTCCTGGCAGCAAGCGCTGGCAAGCGAGTCTCCGAAGTCAGTTCTGTCTCAGCAAGTTCTTCCATTTCGAAACAAACGTTTTCCAAGAACTCGATTTCGGCTGCAGATGCACGCGGGGTAGCCAACTCGCAAGCATGTGATTCAAGTATGGATCGCAGGTCGAAGATTTCCCGGAGATCATGAACATCCCATTCAGCAACTCGAGCGCCACGGTTTGGAGATACATCAACCAGGCCTTCGGCAGCCAACCTGCGCAACGCTTCACGCACGGGTGTGCGTGAGATGCCCATGCTTACAGCAAGATCTTCTTCAACTAAGCGTTCAGAGTTAGATAACTCGCCAGTAAGAATCGCAGTGCGAATTTGTTCGTAAACGGTCGTTGCGATCTTTGCCATGTATGCGCTCCCGAAAGCTAGTGGCTATTTACGGGACCAAGTTGCAAATTGTTCAACCTGGCGTCCGACTGTTTCTAGAGTATTACGCACACTTTCGTCATCAGTGGTGCCTTCTGAAGAAAACTTGGTGATTGAGGCGTTAACTGTTGCACCCAGTGGGGTTGGCCAAGCGCGCAGTGCGTGCGCAACGACTCGAATCTGCAACAAAGTTGTCGCAGTTGCTTGCCAGCCATATGCAACAGAGATGCAGCCAACAGCCATGCCATCAAGGTAAATGCGAGGTCCTTCGCGAAGGTCCTCGATGTAATCCAAAGCATTCTTGATCATGCCGGACATGCCGCCGTGGTAACCAGGTGTACTAATGATCAGGCCATCTGCAGCAGCAACAGCTTCGAGAAACTTTTGTGCATTTTCGCTGCGATCTGGAGTTTCAGTGTCATAGATCGGGAACATTAGATCGCGACCAGTTATGTATGTGACTTTTGCGCCCGCGCCTTCAGCCCCGCGACCAGCAACGCGAAGTGCTTGTTCACTAGATGAACCTGGGCGAGTGCTGCCGCCAATTGCTAAAATGTTAATTGTCATTATTAGTTGCCTGACTTTCCAGCTGCAATCCAGCCAGCAACTTGTGCTAACTGTCGGCCTTGCACGAAGCAAGCCTTAAGTGAATCTTCATCTGGCACTGAACCCTTGCGGGAAACATGTGATGCACCGTATGGGTTACCGGAAACTTTGCTCACGTGCTCGTCCCCATATCCAAGAGGCATTATCAACGAACCCCAGTGGTAAAAGTGATTGTTGATTGCAAGTGTTGTTGATTCAAGGCCGCCATGTGCAGTCGATGCAGTTGTAAAAGCAGTGCCGACAGTATTAACAAGAGCGCCCTTAAACCACAGGCCACCAGTCGTGTCTAAGAATGACTTCAGCTGTGAGGCAGGTCCACCAAATCGTGTCGGGCTGCCAAGTGCTATGCCATCAGCCCATTCCAAATCATCAAGCGTTGCAAGGGGCTCATTAGCCATGGCATCAAAGTGAGCTTGCCACTTTGGATTGCTCGCAATTGCTTCTGCAGGGGCAGTTTCGGCTACTTGTCGAACTCTTACTTCGGCACCGACACTTGCCGCACCTTCACCAATGGCGTTAGCCATAGCAGCGATGTTGCCAGTGGCTGAGTAATAAACAACGGCGATATTTGTCATGCTTTTTCCTTAGCTGGGAATTGGCCAGCACGGCCAAGTAGTGCGGGTGCGTCTTTTTCAAGTGCTTTAGACAACCATGATGCCGTACTTACTAGAGCGTCATGGTTCAGGCCAGTGGTAACACCAGATCGTTCAAGCATGTAGTTCAAATCTTCTGTTGCGATGTTGCCAGTTGCATTCGGAGCGAATGGACAACCACCAAAGCCACCAACACTGCTATCGAAACCAACTACACCTGCTTCTAAACCTGCAAGCGCGTTGGCATAACCGTTGTTACGTGTGTTGTGAAGATGTAAGCGCATTGGTTCAGTCGCAAAACGTTCCCGTACCGCTGCCGCTAACGCACGAACTTGCCAAGGCACTCCAACACCGATGGTGTCAGCTAATCCAATTTCAGCCAGGTGAAGTCCAACCATGCCATCAAGTACGCGAGCAACTTGATCAGTTGGCACTTCGCCAGCAAACGGACAACCAAATGCAACTGCAACCGTCATGGTTAATGGAACATTTTCTTCTTTACAAACATCTGAAACTTCTTTAGCCAAAACCAGCATTTCGGCAACTGTGACATTTTGATTTGCCAAGCTCATTTCGTCAGTTCCCGGGATAACCAGGTGAACTTCATCAACCTTGCTATCCAGTGCTCGATCTAAACCTTTGCGATTTAGGATCAGACCTGAGTAGGAAACTCCGTTATCGCGTGGCAGTCCAGCCATTACTTCTTCGGCATTTGCCATCTGGGGCACTCGAGTTGGGTGCACGAAGGCCACAGCCTCGATTCGCTTAGTGCCGGCGTTTCCCAGCTGAGTAATCAAGTCGATGCGCTGATCGACAGAAAGCGGGATTTTTTCATTTTGCAGGCCATCTCGCGGGGATACTTCGATGATGGAGATATCGCTGCGAGGGGTGGGTATTGTGGCGGTCATAGGGCTATTCTCGTACGAGATGGTATACAAGTCCACCTGTATTCGAATATGGAATCCCCAGATTTATCGGGTTTTTTAGAAATCTGGTCGCGAATAGGTTAAATTTTGTATACAAATAGAGCAACCGATCGAAAAGGATAAACCGTGACTGGACCATTGAGTGACCTAAGACTTGTTGAGCTAGGTCAATTACTTGCCGGACCATACTGTGGCCAGCTTTTGGGTGACTACGGCGCGGAAGTTATCAAGATCGAAGACCCAAAGCGTGGCGACCCACTTCGCGACTGGGGTCAGGAAAAGTCACACGGCAAGTCACTTTGGTGGCCGATTGCAGCTCGCAATAAGAAGTGCGTAACTGCAGATTTGCGTACCCCTGAAGGCCAACAGATTGTAAAAGAACTTGTTGAGCAATCCGACATGCTGCTTGAAAACTTCCGTCCCGGAACACTTGAGCGATGGGGACT
>CAIYGJ010000040.1 GCA_903925705.1 uncultured Actinomycetes bacterium
ATGATGTCAGGACCCGGGGTGTAGTCCTCTTCGAATTGGTAGCTCGCAGCCATGTCGAGCAGGTTTCGCACAGTTGCGTCACCAAATCCGCTATCTGCAATCTCTGGAACATACTTTGTTACCAAAGCATCAACGTTGATTAAGCCTTCTTGCACCAACGCTCCAACGAGCAATCCAGTGACTGACTTTGTGACACTAAAAATTAAATGTGGTTCAACATCGCTAACTCCAGGAGCTAGCCATTCAAAAACCAGATCTTCACCTTTGGCTGCCGTAAAAGAGTCGGTATTTGTGCTGGAGAGATAATCCGAAATCTTTTGGGCACCGGTATGGGTCTCGATCGAGATATCACCAAGTTCAGATTTGATTTTTTGGTTCAATACACGTGGAGATTTTGCGCAGTCAACTTGCGCAGTTGGAATCAATTCCCGGACATGCCGAAATGACCAAAATGTATTTTCAGGTAGTAGCCAGGTATCAAGAGTGGGACGAGTCATGTAATTAGTATTGCGCTTCGCGATCCAAATCGTGGAGATCCGGCAAAAAAATTATGAATAACTGGAAGATAATCAAGATTGAAACGGCAGCAATGTAAACCGGACGCACACCAAATGCATCAACGCTCACACCAGTGACAAACATTCCAATCGGACCGCTGGCATAAAACAAGGAAGTTTGCACACCAAAAACTCGGCCTTGAATGTGTGGCGCAACTCGTTGTTGAACCAATGAGTTCATCAAAGGATTCATTGGACCCCAACCAAGTCCAAGCAAGAATCCGGCTAACACGAATAATCCAATTGGTGGGAAGAACGTCATCGGAATCATGGCAAGTGAGGTTGCAGCAAGTGCGCCGACAACAATGCTGCGTTTTTTGAATCGCTTAACTAAACGCGGGTAAGCAAGCATGGATGCTATGCCACCAAGAGCCATTGACGACAAAACATAACCCAAACCGCGTGGGTCATCTATATCTGAGAAGTACTTAGGCAAAACCACAGATTCGGTTGGCAGGTAGACCATTGCTAGAAACACAATTGAAATTGTTAAGTAATACATTGCCTTGTCAGACTTAAGTACTTGCAGGCCACGTAATGTACTGGTCCAAAACTTTTCCTGATCATTGATTTCTTCGCGATGCTCAAGTCCAAGGTCGCCAACATGCAACATCGAAATTAAAACGATCGCCAGAATAAACGCAACGAAAACGATCCACATTGAGTTTGCGGCGCCAACAAGTGAGATCGCAATCGCACCAATGGCTGGACCGAGAGCCCAGCCTCCAGAAAAAACTGCCTCATGCCAAGAATTAAGTTTGTCCATCGATGTGTTGCTGGCTTTTGCAACATCAGGAATCAAAGACTTACGAGCGGTGTAACCAGCCGGATCGAAGGCGGCACCTAGAACTGCAAATGTTGCGATGGATGCGAAAGTTAATCCAAATAGAGAATCCCAAATTGGGAAAAGCATTACTGAAAGAGCGGAGAGCAAGTCCGAACCAATGGATACCCGCTTGCGCCCGTAGTGATCAATTAACGCGCCAACAAATGGCGAAATAATGATGCCTGGAATTGCAGAAACAGCTACAACAACGCCGGCTTGAGTTGCTGAGCCAGTGCGCTCAAAAATCAGCCAAGGGATAGTGATGATTGCAATTGCGTTACTGAGTCCTGAAAGGGCATTTGCCCCTTCGAGCAGGTAAAGGGGGCGCCGGCTGACTTTCATGCGGCTTTAGCACATCCCTTTTTGGTTGCCGCCAGGCAGATTTGGGCAAAATGCCTTGTTTTAGCGGATTTCTCAAGTTTTAGCCTACCTCAGGGCCTTAACCTCGTTTTGACCCACGCCCAGAAATACAGGTAATCTAAGGATTCGTTGTGCCTTTAGGCATAAGGAAAACTAGCAATTTAAACCCCATTTATTTAGACAAAGAAGGCTCACTGTGCGCACGTACTCACCAAAGCCAGGCGATGTGAATCGCGAATGGCATGTAATCGATGCAACTGACGTTGTTTTAGGACGTCTTGCGTCACAAGTTGCTGTGCTGTTGCGCGGCAAGCACAAGCCAATCTTTGCACCACACGTTGACACAGGTGACTTCGTCATTGTTATCAATGCAGAAAAAATTGCACTAACTGGCCAGAAGCGCGAACAGAAGATGGATTACCGTCACTCTGGTTTCCCAGGCGGTTTGCGTGCCACTAACTATGTTGAATTGCTAGCAACAAACCCACGTCGTGCGATTGAAAAAGCCGTCAAGGGAATGCTTCCGCATAACAAGCTCAGCGATGCTCAAATCACAAAGCTAAAGGTTTACGCAGGAGATGTTCACCCACACGCTGCTCAAAATCCAAAGCCATACGAGATCTCTCAGGTAGCGCAGTAAGCGCTCGCGGATTCATAGATTTTTACGAAGGGAAATAACATGTCAGAGAACGAAGTAGACGTAACAGAAGCCATCCTTGGCGATGAGGTTGAAGTTGAGTTGTCGGAATACACATCCGAAACTCCTGCTGCTGCAGTTCGCGAACCACGTAAGGCACCAGATACACCTGGAGCTGCAACTGGTCGACGCAAGGAAGCAATTGCTCGCGTTCGCATCGTTCCAGGAACCGGTCGTTGGGTTATCAACGGTCGCACCCTTGAGGACTACTTCCCAAACAAGGTGCACCAGCAACTTGTTAACGATCCATTCAAGACCCTTAACTTTGAAGGCGCTTACGACGTAATCGCCCGCATCGATGGTGGCGGAATCTCCGGTCAGGCTGGCGCATTGCGTCTTGGCGTGGCTCGTTGCTTGAACGCAATCGACGTTGAAGGTAACCGCGGTGACCTAAAGAAGGCCGGCTTCCTAACTCGTGATGCACGAATCAAGGAACGCAAGAAGTACGGTCTGAAGAAGGCTCGTAAGGCTCCGCAATACTCCAAGCGTTAAATCATGTCGGGCCGACTTTTTGGCACCGATGGCGTTCGCGGTTTAGCAAACGGTCTTTTAACAGCTGAGTTAGCTACCAACCTTGGTGTTGCCGCTGCGCAGGTTTTAGGCGAACGTGGCGAGTTTTCTTCTCATAAATCAGATCGACCATTTGCAATTGTTGGCCGTGATCCCCGTGCCAGTGGCGAATTTCTACAGTCTGCAATCAGTGCTGGATTAGCCAGTGCTGGCGTTGACGTAATTGATGTTGGAATCTTGCCTACGCCTGCTGTGGCATTCTTAACAGATTTAACTGGCGCTGACTTAGGTGTAATGCTTTCCGCATCTCACAACGCAATGCCAGATAACGGAATCAAATTCTTTGCCCGAGGCGGAGTGAAACTCGATGACACTATCGAGGATGCAATTGAAGCGCACCTAGACGTTGTGAGTGAACTTCCAACTGGCTCCGGAGTCGGCAGAATCCGAAGCGAACACGACTTAGTTGAAAAATACTTGCATCACTTGAACTCCAGCATCTCCAATTCTTTGGAAGGACCGACAGTAGTAATCGATGGCGCTAATGGATCGGCTTCGTTAGTTGGCCCAGAAGCACTGCGCCGGGCGGGTGCACAAGTTATCTCAATCCACTGTGAACCCGATGGCCTCAACATTAATGACAATTGCGGGTCAACTCACATGGATGACTTGTTTGCAGCAGTTGTAAAACATGGCGCAGATATTGGTATTGCAAATGATGGTGATGCCGATCGCTGCTTGGCAGTGGATGCAAATGGAAACTTTGTAGATGGCGATCAGATTTTGGCAATCTTGGCATCTGGTCGAAAGAGCCGAGGCGCACTAGTTGGAAATACCGTCGTGGCAACAGTTATGTCTAACTTGGGATTCAACATTGCTATGAAGGATCTCGGCATTGAGGTAATTGCTGCAGCAGTCGGAGATAGGTACGTTCTCGAAGAGATGCGTGCAGGTGGATTTACAATCGGCGGTGAGCAAAGCGGACATGTTGTCCTAAGCGAATTTGCAACTACTGGTGATGGGGTTTTAACAGCTCTTCACTTGATGTCAGAAATGAAAGAAACTGGCAAATCCATTGCAGCGCTTGCTGCAATTGTAAATAGATTGCCACAAGTATTGATCAACGTTCCAAACGTAGACAAAGCAGCTGTTTCCAAAGCCGCTGTTGCGGATGCAGTTTCAAAATTCGCGCAAGATCTAGGCGATACTGGACGCATTTTGTTGCGCCCGAGCGGAACTGAACCGTTGATCCGAGTAATGGTTGAAGCTGCTACCGCCGATCAAGCTCAGGCAGTTGCCCAAGAACTTGCTGAAGTGGTTGCTACCCACTGCGCACTGAGCTAATCGGTAGACTCAAAGTATGTGCGGAATCGTTGGATATGTCGGCCCGCAACAAGCCCAAAATGTAGTCATTGATGGTTTGCGCCGATTGGAATACCGAGGCTATGACTCCGCAGGTATTGCAATTGTTTCTGATCGGGCAATACAAACTCGCA
>CAIYGJ010000041.1 GCA_903925705.1 uncultured Actinomycetes bacterium
ATATCCGCGACAAGGACCTCGTCGACAAACTCGTCGCTGAATCCGACACCGTCTTCCACATGGCAGCAGCCCTTGGGGTCAAGAACATCATGGAGCACACCATCGAATCCATCGACCGAAACTTTGCTGGATCTGAAGTCGTTCTTGATGCAGCCACAAAACACGATAAGCGCCTTCTCATCGCTTCAACTTCCGAGATTTACGGCAAGAACCCAAACCAACCTCTTCACGAAGAATCAGATCGCGTAGTCGGGGCCCCACAGAAAATTCGCTGGACGTATTCTGATGCAAAGGCCCTAGAAGAGGCTGTCGCACACACACTTCACAAAACCCACGGCCTCAAAGTCACCACAGTCCGCTTCTTCAACACCGTCGGCCCACGCCAAACCGGCCAATACGGCATGGTCGTTCCACGCTTTGTCCAAGCCGCTCTCAAGAATGAAGACATCGTCATCTATGACGATGGCAGTCAGTCTCGAGTCTTCTGTCATGTTGAAGATGCAGTCTGTGCAGTGCTTTCGCTCATCGACTCTGATTCAACAATTGGTGACTACTTCAATGTTGGTGGTGTCGGTGAAACCACAATTAAAGAATTAGCTGATCAAATCATTAAACAAACGAACTCACGATCTACCATCAAGTTCATCCCTTACTCGGATGCTTATCCTTCAGGATTTGAAGATATGCAACGTCGTGTTCCCGATGTTTCAAAAATAAAGAAAGCTGTTAGTTGGGCTCCTACCCATACTCTCGAATCAATTATCGATAGCGTCGCAAAGAGTTTTGCTTAGAGCCTTGTAGCTCCATCAACTTTTCCAGTCGTATCGAAGACATACGGAGCACTTGCCAAAATATCGCGTGCTTTCACGTCATCATGTTTTGTAACAACAACAGTAATACTGGCACCGGATAACGGCGATGACTTCTCGCCATGCCAACTGCCGACAACGTCGTCGTGCCAACTGACGACCGCGCCACGTTGCCGCAAGTGTTCAATTACAAGCTCTGCCGCTGTTTCACGTACATCTGCTACATTCGGCTTATATGCAACACCTACAACCAGTACGGTTTTGCCCGCTAATGATCCCCCGTTATCTGCCTGGACTCGATCAACGACATATTTCGACATCTCGAGATTCACTTCATTCGCGCGGCGGATAAATGTTGCCGGTGCGCCATGTTCCTCGGCTATCGCAGCCAAATAAGTCGGATCAACGGGAATGCAGTGCCCGCCTACACCGGCGCTCGGAGTGAATTTCATGAACCCGTATGGCTTGGTGTTAGCGGCATCTAAAGTTTCATACACGCTGATTCCCAAAGAATGAGCAATCTGGGCGAATTCATTCACTAGTGCAATATTTACTTGTCGGAAGGTGTTTTCGAAAAGTTTGGCTGCCTCGGCAACTTCTGGGGATGAAACTTCTATTAATTTGTCACAGAATTTAGAATAGAAATCTCTCGTTCTCTTTGATGCCTCAGGCGTAAGCCCTGAATAAAGGCGAGGTGTATTTCTCTGATTAAAATCGCTACGCCCTGGATCAACTCGTTCAGGCGAAATCGCATAATGATGTTCAACATGAGTAGTTGAATACTTCTCAATCACAGGTTTGATGTAATTGCGTAATGTTCCAGGAAATGATGTCGATTCATTAATAACCAAAACTGGCTTGGTTATATTCTCACCTATAGTCTTGCAAGCAGCGTCAATAAAAATAAGGTCCGGCTTGCGATCTTTCGTCAAAGGGGTTGGGACTGCGATTACCACTAAGTCGGCATCAGATAAATCACTACCGAGACTTGTTGCCTTATATCGCCCAGCTTTAATCCATCCGAGTAAAACGGAACTCTCGACACCTTCGATGTGAGAGATTCCTGAATTAAGTTGGTTAACAATTTTCTGGTTGGTATCAAAACCAATCACTTCGAAGTATTCACCAGCAAAAGCTGAGATGGTGAGCCCAACATAACCCTGCCCGATAATTGCTACTTTCATCAG
>CAIYGJ010000042.1 GCA_903925705.1 uncultured Actinomycetes bacterium
CCATCTTCACTATATGAAGGTTCATGTGAAGTACTGACAATGCGATTGCGCAGTGTCAGATTCTTTATGGTGAATGGCGTTAAAAGCGGATCAGTGCTCACAATTCCTCAATCTATTGAGAAAAGACTACAAGTCGTAAGTAGTTATCGGAATGTCTGGTAACTCACACTTTTTCTCAACCGTTTCCATTCTTTGTGAATACCCTCGGGGGTACCATGAAAATGAAAGTTTTATTAGGAGCCAACATGACCAAAACGGTCATACTCGGGGCTGGCGTAGCAGGGCACACGGCTGCCCTTCATCTTCGCCGGATGCTCGGTAAAGAACATGAAGTAATTGTCGTTTCGCCAAACTCTAAATGGAATTGGATCCCCTCAAACATTTGGGTTGGGATTGGTCAGATGAGCGTTAAGCAGGTTACATTCCTGCTGGCCCCGATCTATAAGAGAAAAGGCATTACCTTTCATCAAGCATTTGCCACTGAACTCCACGGTGAAGGTGATAGTTCAACAGATAAGTCATACGTGAGTGTTCGCTACACCGACGCAAATCGTCAAGGTGAAGTCGGCAAGATTGAATATGACTTCTTGATTAATGCCACCGGACCAAAACTGAACTTTGCGGCAACCCCTGGTCTTGGTCCTGATGGCAACTCGTGGTCGGTTTGCACGGCAAGTCATGCTGAAGAGACTGCGAAGGAATTTGTAAAAGTACTCGACAAGCTAAAGGCCGGGCAGCCTCAAACATTCTTGATTGGCATGGGTCATGGCACCTGCACTTGTCAGGGCGCAGCATTTGAATACACCTTCAACGTTGAACATGAGTTAACTAAAGAAGGTGTCCGCGACAAAGCAGAAGTTATCTACATAACTAACGAAGAGCGCCTTGGCGACTTCGGTATGGATGGTATGAACTTTGGTATCAAGGGCAACATAGTTTCGAGCCAAACATTTACCGAATCACTTTTCCAGGAACGTAATGTCAAGGCCATCATGTCTGCGGCAATTGAAAAAGTTGAACCAGGTGTTGCGTACTATGAATTAGTTGACGGCACCAAAGGCGAGCAGGCTTTCGACTTTGCGATGTTGTTACCGCCGTTTCGTGGCGCGGACCTAAAAGCGTTTGATCGGGCAGGTAGCGATGTTTCCGAAGAAGTGTTTGCCCCAAGTGGCTTTATGAAGGTCGATGCAGATTATGCAGCTAAACCATATGAAGAGTGGAAAGCAAGTGATTGGCCATCGACTTATCAATCATCAAAGTACAACAACGTTTGGGCAGCTGGAATTGCATTTGCACCGCCACACCAAATGTCTCGGCCACGCAAGAGCCCAAATGGAACAGTTATTGCGCCAGCTCCACCTCGCACTGGAATGCCTTCAGGAGTGATAGGTCGTGCAGTTGCCCAAACAATCGCTGAGCGAATCAAGAATGGCGACAAAGCAAAGGTTCACACCGCATCTATGGCAGACATGGGCGCAGCATGCATTGCGTCCGCTGGAAAAGGTTGGCGAACTGGCCAAGCAGCTTCAATGACGGTGTTCCCAATCATCCCTAATCCAGATAAATATGGAGATCTTGGTCGTGACACAACACAGACTTACGGTGAGATTGGGCTAAGCGCACATTGGATGAAGGTCATGTTGCATTACCTGTTCATTTACAAAGCTAAAGCCCGACCACTATGGCATTTGATTCCGGAATAGAGAGCCGCAATGACAAACGTAAAAACCTTTACCGGAATATATCAACCCTCTAAGCAAGAACTGAATGCTCGAACAAACCTCTTTAAGCAAGTAATTCGGTTTGCTGCACTCAATTTTCGCATGCTGAAAATGATTACTCAGGGCCATCACTAGTGTTCATTGCTATTGGCACGTTTCAGGCGTAGCCTAAAAATATGAGTGAAAAACGAGCGAATCGAATTCTTGGGATTGTTATTGCTGCTATTGCCGCAATCGCATTGATTGCAATTTTGGCAGTTAAGGATCCAACGGAACAGCTGGATGTGAACTCACCCGAATCTAAGGTGCAGCAGTATCTAACAGCTATCGCCGATAGAGACTTCGATCAGGCTTTGACTTATTTGGTCGAGGACTCCAAATGCACTATCGAAGATTTTGATCGTGCCTATGTGCAAGACTCATTGCGTATCCTGCTGTCCGATACGACCTCAACAGAAACTACCGCCAGTGTCACAGTAAAGATTGAATCCTCTAATGGTGATCCGTTTTATAACGGCTATGCCGAAACGCAGACATTCAGACTGACCAAGGATGACTCAGGCTGGAAAATCGCCGGAATCCCGTGGCAAACTTATGAATGTGGAGGTGTTTACAAGTAATGAGTGTCTTGCTTTCTTTCGTACCACTTCTAATCATGATTGCAGTCGTGGTGTTGATTATTCGTAAAGTATCCGGTCGATCAAAATCACTTGATTCAAACGCGCAACCAGTAAGGCTATTTTTTCAGTATTCATTAGTCTTTGGACTATTCATTATTGTCACTGTAGGCATAGCTGGCTTGCTAGGCAGAGTGCTAGATACTTCGAACATTGTTAATTCAGATCAAAGCTCGTTAGCAAGCAACTTGGCCTTCGTTGTTGTGGGCGGACCGCTATTGGCAGGGCTAACTATCTGGCTAAGAAATTCACTACGAGAAAATCCTTCAGAAGGCCATGGTTTTGTTCCAACATTTTTTGCAACACTAGCGGCAATCATTTCGCTTTTGGTCTTCTTGACTTCAATCATTGCTGTAATGCACAACGTCATCAATAATGATCCTGCTCTAGGTTCAACAATCTCTAGATCAATTGTCTGGGGCACAGCCTGGATAATTGTTCTCAAGATTTCTAATTCGGTTATTCCAAAGAATGACTTACGAATTCAATTTTTTGTAGGTTCTTTCATCACGGCGTTAGCTGCTTTGATCGGTCTAGTTCAGGTCTTAACCGGAATCTTTGCAGCTCTACTTAGTCAGCCAGTTTTCTTAGGCACTCAGCAAACCGAATTGGTCACTGCGGATAGTCCAATTGCTATTGGTCTAGGAACTTTGGTAATTGCAGGTGGACTATGGGTCTATTACTGGATCAAGAATGCAAACACGATCAAAACCGATAGCTTGTGGCTTGGTTATGTTCTCATTGCAGGTGTTGGCGCAACACTAGTTACCGCAATCGTTTCTCTAAGTGTCTCGCTGTATCAAGTTTTGGTTTGGAACTTTGGTGAGCCTGCAACGCAGAAAATAGCTGATCACTTTGCAAGCATTCCACAATCTGTTGCTGTTGCCAGTGCCGGACTTTTGTTCTGGTGGTACCACAGATCATTGTTGCCAACTCAGTCTGTCAGAACAGATATTCAACGTACTTACGAGTATTTGATGTCGGCAATCAGTTTGATAGCGAGCGCAATTGGAATATCAATAGTTATTGTGGCCATCATCGAGGCGCTTACTGAGCAAACAAGACTTTCAGGTCCAGGTGCGATTAACACGCTTATTGGTTCTGCCACAGTAATCATTGTTGCGGGGCCAGTATGGTGGCGTTTCTGGACGCGTATCCAGCGAATCGCAAAGACTGAGCCAGAGTCCGAACATGGTTCGCCAGTTCGTAGAACCTATTTGTTCTTACTATTTGGCGTAGGTGGAATCACTGCCATCATTTCGTTGATCACGATCGTGTTCCAACTTTTCGATGGAATTTTGAGTTCCAACCTCGGCGCGAACACGTTTAGTGATATGCGTTTTGCTATTGGAATCTTGATTAGCACTGGGATTGTGGCGGGCTATCACTGGGAAATCTACCGCCATGAAAAAGATGTCCAGGTGTCCTTTGCCTCACCAGTTACAAACGTGCTTTTAGTTGGCCCAAAGAATCCAGAGCTAATTCACGACCTTAAAGAAGCTACCAATGCCAAAGTCAGTTTTCTCCAGAGAGCAGATGCAGAAGATTTGGTTTGGCCAACAGAACGCGTTATTGAATTGGTGTCACAGAGCAAAGATCATGACCTAATGATCTTGCTTGAAGCAACTGGCGTGAAGGTTGTTCCAGTTACTCGTTAAGTCGGATTCGAAAGCAAATTTGGTAAGCGAAGTACAAAGTTGCGATCTGCAACGCTGCCTTCTTTGCGGTGGATGCTAGTTAGTGGATCACGACGCTGGTAATCATTAAACGCCAAAATTCGCGACAGCCCTGCCATGTCAGCCAAGTCCAGCCTTTCAAGATCTGGATTCACTAAACCGTCATGATTGATCACTGTGGAAGTTATGTAGACAGATTCAGAATCAACTGAAAATTCAATAATTCTGGCTTGTTGCGGCCAATCGATTATCGAAGCTGTGTTTATCTCGGGTACAACTCGCCCCTCTGCACCAACGTTAAGAATTATCTGATTTTCGTGCTCATGGCCATTTATCCACACCAAGACATTTTTATTCTGCATCAGTGTTGCCAAGATTTCAGGTCCTAGAACTCTTCGCTCAGCATCCTCTGGTTGGTAGTCATTAATGATTGCGGTGCTCGGATGATGTGACGCAATCACAACGTGTCGATCAGAAAACTTCTCCAGCGTAGATTTCAGCCATCGCAATTGTGATTCTGAAATCGAACCTTCGTAACCGCCGTATTGGTTTACGGTATCTAATGCAACAAGAATGAGTTCGCCAACTTGGTGGGAATAGTACGCAGTCCCATCTGTCGCATTCTTTGAAGTGAATCCATGACCGCTTGGCTTCGACTTGGAATCAAGGTGTAATTCAGCAAACTTTCCGGGCGAAGTCAGTCTTCGTGCTGGATCAGGAGTGACTTCTTGCTGAGGAGAGTCTGCTGTATGAATGTATCGAGCTGGACCGACCGTTGGAATTGCTTCAATGACGTCTAATGGAGTTTGCTCTTGAGTAAGACCAACAATCCTCTTGCTACCAATTGCGAGTTCGTTTAATGCCGCATCAGGAGCAACGGTCCCTTGAAGTAGTGCGTCATGATTACCGTGCACACTAAACCATGGGTGCCGCAGCCCTGATGATTTAAATGGTCTACGAGCTGCAGCAAGTAGTCCAGGAACATTTGGGAATCCGTAATGTCCAGTAGGCAAATCAACTCTGCCGGCATCCTCGCTCTCGGGGTGCCAGTATCTTTCATCCCATTCAGCATTTGACCCTGAGCCGACCCAATCACTTTTTGAACGTCCACCCGAAGGGTCTACTTCTTGCCCGTCCAGCAAGTCTAGGTACCATTCCAATTCGTTTAACTGACCGTTGTCCGTAACATCTCCTGTGATGACAAGTGCATCGACTGGACGCTTACTAACTGGACCAACCTCGATTCGATTCAAAGTTTCAATAAATGCCGCTGCTACCTGAGTGGTAAGAATTTCCCATGGTCGGTAAGTACCGACATAACCCAAGATTGCACGATATGGAGAGTTTGGATCAAAGTAGCGATCTAAGTATTCCTGGCGCGCAGGTGACTCAGCGTCACAAATATGCCAATCAGAAGAATGCAGAATAGTGGCAAGTGTTCTGACATTGGTTCCAGGGCGATCTCCAACGTAGTCTTCCCCAGCAGTTACCTTGAGGGATTTAAAGCCAAGCTCGTTTGGAACGTCCGCGGCGATGGTTACATCTGTAGTTAGGTAGGAGTTACTCATTAGATTCCCATGGCTTCAATTAATGGATTGGCATCACGAATTGTCAGTTCAACCTGCTGTCCAACACTGAATTTGTCTGCCTCGGATATTTGTAGATCTGCGATAACTCGATTTTTGTCAATTGAAA
>CAIYGJ010000043.1 GCA_903925705.1 uncultured Actinomycetes bacterium
AAAGAGGGTATGACGGAAAAGTTCGGTGATTTCTCAGTTGAATTCATTGCAGTAAATCACTCAATTCCTGACGCGTTAGCAGTTGCAGTAACAACCGACGCTGGAACCATCTTGATAACTGGTGATTTTAAAATGGATCAGCTGCCGCTGGATGGCAGAGTCACTGACTTAAATGCGTTTGCTCGCTTGGGAGATAAAGGCGTCGATCTGTTTTTAGTTGATTCAACCAACGCAGAAGTTCCCGGCTTTGTCACGAGTGAAAAGGACATAATTCCAACCCTGCAACAGGTGATTGGTGGTGCTTCTGGTCGCGTGATTGTTGCCTCATTTGCCTCTCACGTTCACAGAGTTCAACAGATTATTGATGTGGCAGTCAGGAACAACCGAAAGATTGCCTTCGTTGGAAGATCTATGGTTCGCAACATGGCACTTGCAAGTGACCTTGGCTACCTAACAATCCCAGGTGGCGCACTTATCTCAAGTGACGAAATGGCAGATCTACCTGATAATCAAGCTGTATTGATTTGTACTGGCTCTCAAGGTGAACCAATGGCCGCGCTGGCGCGAATAGCAAATCAAGATCACGCAATCTCTGTCGGTCCCGGCGACACTGTAATCCTGGCTTCATCGTTGATTCCTGGTAACGAGAATGCGGTGTACCGAATTATTAATGATCTAACGCGACTAGGCGCGCATGTTGTCCATAAAGGAAATGCACTCGTTCATGTCTCAGGTCACGCTGCTGCGGGAGAACTGCTCTATTGCTACAACATAGTCAAACCAAAAAATGTTATGCCGATTCACGGCGAGTGGCGACACCTGAGAGCTAATGCGGATTTAGCCATAAAGACTGGTGTTCCCGAGTCTCGCGTAATGCTGGCCGGAGACGGCATAGTCGTTGACTTAGTTAATGGCAAAGCCAACATTGTTGGAGCGGTCCCGTGTGGATACGTTTACGTTGAAGGTTCAACAGTTGGTGAAGTGTCTGAGTCACTACTTAAGGATCGTCGCGTTCTGGGAGAAGACGGATTCTTGTCAATCGTGGCAGCCATTGATTTTGAAAACCGAAAAGTAATTGCAGGTCCGCAAATCCACGCACGGGGCTTTAGTAAAGAGGAAAGCGTATTCGAGGAGATCTTGCCGAAAATCAAATCCACTCTTGAAGTAGCACTGGCCGAAGGCGTCACCGACACACACCAACTTGGACAAATGGTACGCAGAGTTGCTGGTAAGTGGGTAGGCGAGAAGCATCGCCGACGCCCCATGATCGTCCCACTGATTATTTCGAACTAAATCAAGGGCATATCGGAGATATTTCCGACACGCCGAAACTCTTGGTACGCGTGTTACTGGAGTGATTCGGATATATTTGGTTATATGGCTTCCCCGTCAGCGGCAAAAACTCGACCGCGCACCTCATCCGGCTCCCGTCCGCAAGGAAGAAATTCCGCATCAGGACGCGCGCCAGTTAAGCCACGAAAGAGTTCCAAGCCATCCGCGCTAGCATCTGCTGCGCTTGGCTTTCGTAAATTTGTTACTGCAATTTGGTTAGGCATCGCACACGTTATTGGAGCGATCGCTCGTGGAATTGGCAAGAGCGCGAAAGATTTGGATCCAGCACATCGCCGTGACGGACTGGGCCTGGTTTACCTCTCGCTGGCAATCATTGTTGCTTCTGTTATTTGGTTTGATGTTTCAGGTTTTGTTTCCGGAGTGGTCACCAGCTTGGTAACTGGAGCCATCGGAATGTTCGACGTCCTAGCGCCTATCGCACTACTTGCGATTGCTATTCAAACTTTGCGTCACCCAGATGCACCATCGCAGAAGAAGGGGCGCCTAACTATTGGTTGGACGCTGCTTTCGTTAAGTGTCATGGGCATCGCACACATTAATCGTGGAAACCCAATTCCGTCATCTGGCGCGACAGCAATGCGTGATGCTTCGGGCTGGGTTGGATGGGCCATTACTGCTCCATTCGTTAGTGCAGTTGGTACCGTCGTCACCGTTTTACTGCTGCTGGTAATTTCGTTCTTCTCCACCTTGATCATTACTGCCACACCGGTTAATGCGATTCCGACTAAAGTGCGCAGCATCGCGGCAAAGTTCAATCGGACCACAGCGCTAGACGCTTCATTAGATGATTCGGAACTCACACATCCGAACGTTGATGCGATTTCGGCTGCGCAAGCACAGCTAGCACTAGATCTCACTGCTACACCACATCGCACTTTATTTAGTCGCCTTCGCCGCAAGAGCGCAGCGACTTCTGACATTGACCCTGCGCTGGCTATAGGTCAGCTTGCTGGTGATTTACCGTTTGCCACGCCAGTTGTAAACGTTGCGCCAATTGAAGAAGTGATTGAGCCGGTAGCTCAGATGCAAGATATCACCCAGATGAATACGGTGGCAGTCGACGTGCTAGCACCGGTTGTTTCTAATGACACCCAGGCTGTCTCGCTGGATTCAGGAATCCCAAAGCCACCGGCGGTTATGACTCCGTCACAACCAGCATCCATGCTTGATGTAAAGCCAGTTAAAGCAGAACAGTTGCAATTCGTTTCAGCGTCTAACTACAAGCTGCCTAGCGAGTCACTACTCAAACCAGGTGCCACGCCAAAGGCTCGTACTGCTGCAAATGACGCGGTTATCGAAGCCTTAACTCAGGTTCTCGAGCAATTCGATATCGACGCAAAGGTTACTGGTTTCCAGCGCGGCCCAACAGTCACACGTTACGAAGTTGAACTAGGTCCTAAAGTCAAAGTCGAGCGTGTTACAGCACTGAGCAAGAACATCGCATATGCCGTTGCAAGCGCTGATGTGCGAATCTTGTCGCCAATTCCAGGTAAGAGTGCAATCGGAATAGAAATCCCAAATACGGACCGAGAAGTAGTTTCCCTTGGTGACGTTATGCGCAGTCAAGAAGCAGCTGGCGATCAACATCCAATGCTGGTTGGCTTAGGCAAAGACGTTGAAGGCGGATTTACGGTTGCAAACTTGGCAAAGATGCCTCACCTTCTTGTAGCAGGCGCGACAGGTGCCGGTAAATCTGGTTGCATGAACGCCCTGATCACATCAATTCTGATGCGATCCACACCTGATGAAGTCCGCATGATTTTGATTGATCCAAAGCGAGTCGAACTTACAGCCTACGAAGGCATCCCGCACTTAATCAGCCCAATTATTACTAACCCAAAAAAGGCAGCCGAAGCACTTGCCTGGGTAGTAAAAGAAATGGAAGCTCGCTATGACGACTTAGCGGCTTACGGTTTCCGCCACGTTGATGACTTTAATAAGGCAGTTCGTGGTGGAAAGGTCACTCCGCCGCCGGGATCAGAGCGGGTTCTTCGCCCATACCCATACCTACTTGTAGTTGTGGATGAGTTAGCTGACTTAATGATGGTCGCACCAAGAGATGTAGAAGACTCCGTTGTAAGAATCACACAACTTGCTAGAGCCGCTGGAATCCACTTGGTTCTAGCGACGCAACGACCATCAGTTGATGTTGTTACCGGCTTGATTAAGGCCAACGTGCCAAGTCGTTTGGCATTCTCAACATCAAGCCTTGCTGACAGTCGAGTGATTCTGGATCAGCCAGGTGCTGAAAAGCTAGTTGGCCAAGGCGATGGCCTATTCCTTCCAATGGGAACTTCAAAGCCGATTCGTATCCAATGCTCTTGGGTTACCGAAGCAGAAATTCGAGCCGTAGTTGCCCACGCAAAGGGTCAAATGGCGCCACAGTACCGCGAAGACATCGTTGCTCCGATTGCAGCTTCCAGAGAAGTTGATGGCGACATCGGTAATGATCTGGACGATCTCTTGGCAGCCGTTGAGTTAGTCGTCTCTACTCAATTTGGTTCAACATCAATGTTGCAGCGCAAACTTCGAATCGGTTTTGCTAAGGCAGGACGATTAATGGATCTTATGGAATCTAGAAACATAGTTGGTCCATCTGAAGGCTCTAAGGCGCGCGAGGTATTAGTAACTGCCGAAGATCTAGCAGGAACAATTGCTTTGATCCGCGGCGAGTAGGCTTCATAGCGTGACTGCTAATCCACGTGTATCGATTGTTTCCCTTGGCTGTTCACGAAACGACGTTGATTCCGAAGAACTTGCTGGCAGATTGACAGCTGATGGCTGG
>CAIYGJ010000044.1 GCA_903925705.1 uncultured Actinomycetes bacterium
CTACACGCGCATGAAAACCATCCACCTCGCGGTCAATCACATTTCCAAATTGATCAACACCTTGATAACGTAGTCGTGTAAAGCGCGACACCATACCGCGTAAACCCGGCACAGATAAGCACCCTTCCCAGCCGTTTTCCATCTCATCCGACAACGGTGTGATTACTGGATTAAGCAGTACTGTTTCAGGTACTGCTGGAGCATCGGGATAGCGCTCGTTATTACTAAAACCAAAAATAACCAGTTGAAGATTCACGCCTATCTGTGGCGCCGCTAAACCTGCACCATTCGCCGCGTGCATAGTTTCAAACATATCCGCGATCAATACGTGTAATTCGGGCGTATCAAAGTCAGTGATAGGTTCAGCCTGACGCAGCAAGCGTTGGTCACCCATTTTTAGAATGTCATGCACGGCCATCATGATCTCCAAAAAACTTAATCGTGGCGATGAGCCAGCCACTCAGAAAAGGCTGCTCCTGTTTCAGGATGCTGCAAACCCATCTCTACCGACGCCTGCAAGTAACCCAACTTCGATCCGCAATCAAAACGGCGACCCATATACCTATACGACAGCACTGTCTCGTACTGCATCAAGGCTTCGATTCCATCAGTGAGTTGTATCTCGCCACCCGCGCCTTTACCTAATTTTTCTAGGCAGGTAAAAATCCGATTAGTCAGCACATAACGACCCACAACGGCTAAAGTGGACGGTGCTTTTTCGGGCGCGGGCTTTTCGATAATGCCTTTCACTTTTTCTAAGCGTTCAGCAAATTTCTCGGTGCTGACGATGCCGTACTGTTTGGTATTTTCACGCGGCACATCCTGCACGGCTAAAAGGCTCGCTTGTTCACGCTGAAATTGCGCTGTCATTTGCGCCATGACGCCAGGCCCGCCAGGCTCACCCTGCATAAAATCATCGGCCAACAATACTGCAAAAGGATCTTCACCGACGATAGGTCGTGCGCACAACACGGCGTGACCTAAACCCAATGCCTGAGTCTGGCGTATGTACATGCAATTGACATAGGAAGGTATGACTTCACGAACCAGTTGTAGTAATTGCTGTTTGTTGGCTGCCTCAAGTTCAGCTTCTAATTCATAGGCTTTATCGAAGTGATCTTCAATCGCGCGCTTGTTACGACCGGTAATAAAGATCATGTCGGTAATACCGGCTTCAACCGCTTCTTCCACTGCGTATTGAATCAGCGGCTTATCAACGATGGGAAGCATTTCTTTTGGTTGCGCCTTAGTCGCTGGTAAAAAACGGCTACCCAAGCCCGCCACAGGAAACACCGCTTTGGTGATTTTGCTCATGAATCAGACCCCAATAATTTTAATAATTGTTCTTCATCCAGAATCGCAACGCCTAATTCTTCGGCGCGCGTTAATTTGCTGCCGGCTTCTTCACCAGCGACGACATAACTTGTTTTTTTTGAGACCGAGCCGGCCACTTTTCCACCGGCGGCTTCAATCATAGCGCGGGCATCATCGCGACTTAAGGTAGTCAAGGTGCCCGTCAGCACAAAAGTTTTACATTCCAATAGATCAGAGCTCTGTTCAGGCTCGCCCTCTTCCCAATGGATACCTGAAGCACGCAGTTGATCTATCAATTGACGATTCAAAAGATCCGCAAAAAAACTTAAGATAGATTGTGCAACGACTGGGCCAATATCATTAAC
>CAIYGJ010000045.1 GCA_903925705.1 uncultured Actinomycetes bacterium
AAGCAATAAATCCAGCACTTTTCAACCTTAGTGATATCCCCGTAGTCTTACGGTAGACGAGTCGGTCGGATGATCGCGGGCAGCAATGTTCGAGGAAAGTCCGGACTCCATAGGGCAAGAGTGGTGGATAACGTCCACCTGGGGCGACCCACGGGAAAGTGCAACAGAAAGTAAACCGCCTATCTTCATTTATGGAGATAGGTAAGGGTGAAACGGTGAGGTAAGAGCTCACCAGTACTTATGGCGACATAGGTAGCTAGGTAAACCCCACTCGGAGCAAGACCAAGTAGCAGGTGACTGCCCGTCACACGCCTGCAGGTAGGTTGCAACAGGTTGTTGGTAACAACAATCGCAGATGGATGATCATCGCGCGCAAGCGTACAGAATCCGGCTTACAGACCGACTCGTCTACTTTCTCTTGGTGGGGCGAGTCGGACTTGAACCGACGTACCCACGGATTAATTTACGGATTAATCTCTTTCTGAAACTAGAGAGAAACTGTTTCCGGAATCATAGGAAACGTGAACACCCAACTCGTCTAAAACCACAACAATATTTTTCTTAGCATCTATGTCCAAAATTGACTGAAACGTGTATTGAATCTCTTGGAATTTATCCTGAGGTGATTTTGACTTGAATAATGCGTTTTCGGTGGCCGCATAAACATAGTTGGTAATCCACGCTACTTTGGAAACATTTTGTAATAAGCCGACGGTGGCAAAAGATTGGGCAAAATCCTTCGACAGTGATAAACCGTCCTCACCGCTGAGCAAGAGTTCATCTGGGGAATCAGGGTTTAGTGTCATGTCACTGAATCTAGGAACTTGAACAGGCTCCCAATTTTTTGCATAATCTGAAGACTTCAAAACCGAATCATAATTTGCGGCCACACCGATGAAATTTTCACCGCTAACTTCCAAAAGATGAAAATCAACCTTTCCAGTGAGGCTCACCGGTGTCCAGGTCTGTCCTTGATCTTTGGAAACCAGAACTCCCACTGGATCTGGCAAATTATGTTTCTTCCCTGGATGCCCACTGGCATAGAAATCTGTTCCAGTAATTGCCAGACCCATGACATCAAATTCATCTCCCTGGAGTTGCCACTGGTTCTCTTGCCACAGGTAAAGACCATGATGGCTGGCTACGTAAATATTTTCCCCATCAGTAGCGACACTGTGAATGTGTGTTAGCTCGGAAAGAGTATTAGCTTGGTCAGATTTAGAGCAGCTTGAGAGCGCCAGCGCCAGTACGACAATACTCAGGGAGATTTTAGTAATTCTGTGCACCGCCACAGGGTAGTTAATTTTCCTCAAGCATGCATTTTTCTGCATTGCGTCCAGCTTCGATCAGCAGTGGTACTGGCTCTTGGACAGCGTCCGGCTTACAGACCGACTCGTCTACATTTCTACTCCAGAAAGGTTAAATTAACCTCTCAACTGGAGGTTTCAGTGCGACTAAGAGTTACGCAAACTTGTAGCAATTAGTCCAATTTTTGGTCAGTTTCGTGGGCAAAATGAGCCGATGTGGGCAGAAATGTGGGCATGGAGTGTTCGCTATTTAAAGAATAATTATCGTTTATCAATAAATATTTGGTACGATTCGCAGTATGACACGACAAACGACCAGACTTCGCTTTTTGATTTCATCTCTTGTTTTGGGGTTAGTCGCAGCCCTGGGCATCCTTTATCTCATCGTTGAGGCAGTGACTATCCAAGAGCCTGCACTGGCGGGTCTTCGCTGGCCCATCTATGTCTCAATACTTATTGGAACCATTCCTTGGTTTATGTCCGTAAAACCATTTATGCAGCTCTTAACACTTGTAGATAAGGGTGAAGCATATTCAATAAGAACGCTTGGACTTCTAAAACTTATTCGCCTTTTGTTTGCCAGCACCGCTATCTATCTATTTTTTGGGTTCTTCTGGCTAGTCCACGTCACAGGAGGTCATCCTGGACTGTTGTTGATTCTTTTTGCTGGTGAAGTGGTCTTGTGGTTTGTTGTTGCATTGATTGCAACTTTAGAAAAAGTATTTGAGCAAGGCATAGTTTTTCGTGTAGACACCGAATTGACGGTGTGACGTGGCGATAGTAGTCAATCTTGACGTCATGCTGGCGAAACGTAAAATGCGACTTAATGAACTCAGCGAAAAAGTTGGAATTTCTGTCGCAAATTTAAGCAACCTCAAAACTGGCAAAGCACGAGCTATTCGGTTTTCAACACTAAACGCGATTTGTGACGTACTTGAGTGCCAACCCGGAGACATTCTTGAATTTCAAGGATCAACAAATTCACATTCGCCATAGTCAATAGGTGGACATTGAAATGTATCCGGCTTACAGACCGACTCGTCTACCAATTCCCTCAAATTGTGCAGTCGTGCCCCACTTGTAGACTGAGAATCACAGCGTCAAAGGAAAGGATCTGCCATGTCGGATTCAGGTAAGTGCCCAGTAGCTCACGGAGCGGTAACCGAAGTTGGTACCTACAACATGGCTTGGTGGCCAAAGGCTCTTAATTTGGACATTTTGCACCAAAATGACAAAAAGACCAACCCACTTGGCGAGGACTTCAATTACCAAAAAGAAGTTCAGACTTTAGATTTTGCTGCCTTGAAAAAGGACATGCACGCATTAATGACTGATAGCCAGGATTGGTGGCCAGCTGACTGGGGTCACTATGGCGGCTTGATGATTCGTATGTCATGGCACGCAGCTGGTACTTACCGCACAGCCGATGGTCGTGGTGGCGCCGGAACCGGCAACCATCGCTTTGCACCACTTAACTCCTGGCCAGACAATGCCAACCTTGATAAGGCTCGTCGCTTACTTTGGCCAATCAAAAAGAAGTATGGCAACAAAGTCAGCTGGGCTGACCTTATGGTTCTTGCTGGAACCATTGCCTATGAATCAATGGGTCTAAAAACTTTTGGTTTTGGTTTTGGTCGCGCAGATACTTGGGGTCCAGAAAAAGATATTTACTGGGGTTCAGAAACTGAATTCTTAGCACCAAGTGAAAACCGTTACGCCGACATTAGTAATGCATCTACTTTGGAGAACCCACTTGCCGCAGTTCACATGGGATTGATCTACGTAAACCCAGAAGGCGTTAACGGAGTTTCTAACCCATTAATGACTGCGGCGCACATTCGTGAGACTTTTGCGCGCATGGCAATGAACGATGAAGAAACTGTTGCGCTAACTGCCGGTGGTCACACCGTTGGTAAAGCACATGGCAATGGAGATGCAGCATTACTTGGTCCAGAGCCAGAAGCCGCAGAATTATTTGAACAAGGTCTTGGCTGGAACAACCACACTAAGCGTGGCGTTGGCCGCAACACTGTCACAAGTGGCATCGAAGGCGCTTGGACAACTAACCCAACAAAGTGGGATGACGGTTACTTTGACATCTTGTTCAAGTACGAATGGGAATTGAAGAAATCCCCCGCTGGTGCAACCCAATGGGAACCAATCAACATCGCCGAAGAAGACAAGCCAGTTGATGTTGAGGATCCTTCAATTCGTTACAACCCAATGATGACTGATGCCGATATGGCGATGATCAAAGATCCGATCTATCGCGAGATTAGCGAGCGCTTCCGTGATGATCAGGACTACTTGTCCGAAGTATTTGCACGCGCTTGGTTCAAGCTAACTCACCGCGACATGGGACCTAAGGCTCGTTACATCGGTCCAGATGTTCCGGCTGAAGATTTGATCTGGCAGGATCCAGTTGCTGCAGGCAGCACAAGCTATGACGTTGAAGCAGTTAAGTCACAGATCGCAGCTTCAGGCCTATCTGTTTCTGACATGGTTTCAACTGCTTGGGACAGTGCGCGCACATTCCGTGGTTCAGATCTTCGTGGTGGCGCAAACGGAGCTCGTATTCGTTTAGCCCCACAGAAGGATTGGCAAGGCAACGAGCCAGAGCGTTTGACTCGCGTACTTTCAGTTCTTGAACCAATTGCTGCAAAGTCAGGCGCAAGCTTGGCTGACGTGATCGTGTTGGCGGGAAATGTTGGTGTTGAGCAGGCAGCTAAGGCAGGCGGCCAGGACATCAAGGTTCCGTTCAAGGCAGGTCGTGGCGATGCAACTGCGGAAAACACCGATGTTGAATCCTTCGCGCCGCTTGAGCCAGTCGCAGACGGTTTCCGTAACTGGCAAAAAGATGACTATGTAGTTACTCCGGAAGAATTGTTACTTGATCGTTCGCAGTTGCTTGGTTTAACTGCTCCGGAAATGACAGTTCTTATCGGTGGCATGCGCGCAATCGGAACTAACTATGCCGGAACAAAGCATGGTGTGTTCACAGATCGCGAAGGC
>CAIYGJ010000046.1 GCA_903925705.1 uncultured Actinomycetes bacterium
AACGTAGCGAGTCTTACATTGGTGTTTTGGTGGACGATTTAATTACTCGTGGCGTTCAGGAGCCCTATCGAATGTTTACCAGTCGAGCCGAGTATCGCCTCAGCTTGCGGGAAGATAACGCTGATATGCGCCTAACCCCGATTGGGCGGGAGCTTGGCTTGGTTGATGATTATCGCTGGGAAGTATTTTGTAGGAAGCAGGAAGCTGTTTCACGTGAAACATCTCGCTTGCAGGATATTTGGGTTGGGCCAAAGCATGAAGCAGCCCCCTTGGTTTCAGTGCTTTTGGGGCAAGATTTATCGCATGAGTGCACTTTGACGGAGCTTTTGAGGCGCCCGGGCGTTACTTATGAGGCGATTACGAGTTTGGGCAATGGTTTATGGTCGCCCGGAACTCTGGATGATGACATCGGACTTGCCGCACAAATTAGCGACCAGGTAGAGATTTCGGTGAAGTACCAGGGCTACATTGAGCGCCAAGCACTTGAAATTGCCCGTCAGGAGCATAACGAGAGCTTCCCTCTTCCAGAGGCCCTGGATTATTCCAATGTACTGGGCCTATCCAAAGAGGTTCAACAGAAGTTGAATCTGCATAAGCCTGCAACATTAGGTCAGGCCGGCAGGATTTCCGGCATAACTCCAGCAGCGCTTTCTTTGCTGCTAGTTCATCTTAAAAAAGGTTTGGGGCGCCCCCAAGAAACGACATGAGTGAGGGTTTGCTTGCTCTGGGAATCGAGGGTTTGGGTTTAAATTTAAGCGCGGCAAACCTAGCTGATTTAGAGCTATTTCTGCAAGAAATGAGCCGCTGGAACCAGGTCCATAACCTCACTGCAATTGAGGGCGAAACCGATTCTATTCAATTACATCTTATTGATTCTATTGCAGTTTTACCTGTTTTAAGACGGTTTTTAAAAACCTCCAGCCCTAAAATTGCAGACCTTGGCTCGGGCGGAGGCTTGCCCGCAATCCCAATAGCGATTGTTGAGCCAGAATGGCGCCTAAGCTTAATCGAGGCAGTTAGAAAGAAGACCGCCTTTCTTCAGCATGCTCGAGGAAGTTTGAAGTTAAAAAACATCAACATTCTGAGTGAGCGGGTTGAAAATGCTGCAATGCATCAAAAAGGCCAATTCGATGCCGTCATTTCAAGGGCCTTTACCAGCCTTGCGCGCTTTTTAGAACTTTCTTTGCCCTTTTTAAAGCCCGATGGTCTGGTGTTTGCAATGAAAGGCAAGCGCGCAGATCAAGAGATGCAAGAGGTTTGCATGAATGACTGGCGCTTGTTAGCGGATGAGCCCTTACATATACCTAATTTATCAGTGGAGCGACGCATTTTAGTGTTGAGCCCCATGAGAAAATCACCCCCTTCCCTTTAGAAAAACACGGTAGCCATGGCAAAAATATTCTGTATCGCAAATCAAAAAGGTGGTGTTGGTAAAACCACTACAGCTGTAAATTTGGCTGCTGGCTTGGCCGGACTAAAGCAGCGGGTATTGCTAGTGGACTTGGACCCGCAGGGTAATGCCACGATGGGCTCCGGTGTTGAAAAAGCAGATTTAAATAACAGTGTTTATCAGGTATTGATTGGGCAATCGAGGGTGAAGGATTGTGTGCAACGCTGCGAAAGCTCTGCTTACGATATGTTGCCAGCAAACCGTGATTTGGCTGGCGCAGAAATCGAACTAGTAGACATCGATGCACGCGAATCACGCCTGAAAGATGCTTTAGCAGAAGTAGCCAATGATTACGATTTTATTTTGATTGACTGCCCCCCTGCACTGTCATTGTTAACGC
>CAIYGJ010000047.1 GCA_903925705.1 uncultured Actinomycetes bacterium
CCAGGTTCAAGTCCGCCATCGACGCTTGTGAGAACAATTCGATAGTCGGATTCAAAACCAACTTTTACAACCTTTTTATTGGGAATTGGAATGTTAACAACACCTGCAACACCCACAGATTCTGCAGGAGCTACTCCGTTTAGCACGTCGTCAGTTGCTTGGTCAGTATTGATTACGGTCATTAATACTGTGGCTCGAGACTTATCAGTTGGATCCACTACAACCGTTGCGTTGCGAATTTGAATCGCGCCAATATCAGCGCTACGGCCGTTTCCAGAATTTCCCTGGTTGCTTGTTGCAGCATCAAACCCAGCGGCGCAGCCACTAAGCAGGAGTACCCCAGCGGTTAGGAATACTGCAGTTGCTAGGTATTTGCGCGCCATGGATGTTGTCCCCTTTAGATCAATTGCTGGTGAAAAAGTTTTGTAGCCTCAAGTCTACTTGGGTGATTTTTCGAGGTTTCTGCAACTAGTAGTCGAAAATTCAATATTTGAAGAGATAGCAAGTAGGGCGAAATACCTATTGTTTTAGGGATATTTTTGGCAATAATACGGCGTGTCGCATGGTAGAATCGAAGATCAAGGCAACCAAAGGATCAATTTAAATGGCCTACAAAGTCGGGGAAACCGTTGTTTACCCTCATCACGGCGCAGCAGACATCATCTCGAAAGAAAAGCGCACCATCAAGGGCGAAGAGCGGGAGTATTTAGTACTTCGCGTTCACCAGAGTGATCTAACTGTGCGCGTTCCCTCTGATAATTTGGACTTAGTCGGAGTCCGCGACGTTACTAGCCAAGCTGGCCTGGAAAAGGTTTTTGGCGTTCTACGCATGCCATATGTTGAAGATCCTGCGAACTGGTCACGCCGATTTAAGGCAAATACTGAAAAACTTTCTTCTGGTGACGTAATTAAGGTTGCTGAAGTTGTGCGCGACCTTTGGCGACGTGCCCAAAAGAAGCCACTTTCAACTGGCGAAAAGAGCATGTTGGCTCGCGCTCGTACACAATTAATCAGTGAAATTGCATTAGCTGAAAAAACTACTGAAGTTCGGGCCGAAGAAGTTCTCGACGAGGTATTGGCTTCCTAATGTCAACTGCCGCTACTGGACGAGTGGCGGCAATAATCCCTGCCGCTGGATCAGGTAATCGCTTAGGTGCTGATGTTCCTAAGGCATTCCTTGCATTGGGTGGCTTGTCGTTGCTAACACGTAGCGCATTAGCAATGAGTACTGTTGCAGACGTTTTAATCATTGCTGCACCTCCGGGCGGATTAGAAGAAGCTAGCGTCCAGCTTGCACACGTCGATGCTGAGATTCATATCGTTGCCGGCGGTGAGCATCGCCAAGAGTCAGTAGCCAAAGCTCTTTGGATGGTTCCTGCTGATGTCTCGATAGTTTTGGTCCACGACGCAGCTCGACCTCTTGTGCCAATCGAGGTAACTCAAAGAGTTGTTAAGGCAATTCGTAATGGCGCTAAAGCAGTAATTCCGGTCCTGCCTCTAGTGGACACGATTAAGCGGGTAAACAATCAAAGTGTTGCAATAGAAACCGTAGATCGAAATCAGTTACGTCGGGTTCAAACTCCGCAAGGTTTTGATCGA
>CAIYGJ010000048.1 GCA_903925705.1 uncultured Actinomycetes bacterium
GCCAATCTCTTGGGATCAGGCTGAACAAATCCGAGTTCATGCGACTAGACCAGGCTTGGAACCCATTCACCGGCTTGAGACACTAGTTGTCGCAATGTTTCAACACCTTCGGCCTCAAGCTCTGCTAATGGCCCTCTTGTCGTCGCACAAGGAACGCCAAGTAGACCCATCAAAGCCTTTGTCTTGGCGATGTAGCGGCCAGACTCGATGTGCTCTAAAAGTGGAAGAACAGCGGCATGTGCCTGAGCTCGGGTAGCGGGATCAAGAATGCCAAAGTGGGCCTTTGGCAATGCGTTAGCCATGCCACCAATCCAACTTGTTGCGCCTGCATTAAAAAATGATGGGCTATCGGCGTCAGCGCCACAAACGATTTCAATCCGACCGGCATAACGCTGGTTTAGCATCGGGATTCGGGTCAAATCACCAGATGCTTCTTTGATACCGACAACATATGAATTACCGGCTAACAAATCCAGTGCCTCTTGGTCGAATGGCACGCCAGTGCGAGCTGGGTAATCATAAAGAACTGTTGGCAACTTAGCGGCTTCGAGAACCACTGATACGTGATTCGCAAGTTCAGTTGGTGTCGGTAGCACGTATGCCGGCGCAGCAACCATCAGACCATCGCACTTTAGTTCTACGGCAAGTTGCGCTTGTTTGATTGCTTCTTTCGTTGACATACCGCCAACGCCTGCAAGAACTGGCACGCGTCCGTGAACCTGCTTCACAATCGCATCAATTACGGTTTGACGCTCCTCGAAGTTCAGCGCATACGCCTCGCCCGTTGTTCCAGCGGCGACAATGCCCGAAATGCCATTGGAGATCATAACCTCCGTGATGTGTGAAATTGACTTGGTGTCAACTACGCCATTGCCATCAAACGGTGTTACTAACGGAACGTGAACGCCACTGAGATCCATGCTCTCCCCTTGCTTGTATTCTTAAATGTGCCGTCCCCAATCTATCCGCAACCAGACAAGATTCTGGAACACCCTCACATAAGGACGTTTCATGCTCGACATGGTCGAATGTCTGCTCGCCGGGAATTTGCTCTAACTACCCTGCTGCCAAACTTCGAGATTTCTCGCCTTGAGCGACCGGTTGACCTTCGTAAAGTTCTCAAAACGTACAGAGTGATAGTGGATTTTGGGTCTGGCATGGGTTTGCACACTCTCAATCTGGCCACCAACAACCCAAACATTGGTGTCTTGGCCATAGACGTGCACACCGTTGGATTGCTGGCAGTTGCAGAAGCTGCATCTGATTCGAATTTACTGAACATCCGCACGCACCATGGTGATGGCATGGATGTACTTAAGGATTGGTTGGTTGCGCAGACACTTGATGAGGTTCACATACTTTTTCCAGATCCTTGGCCTAAAGCAAGACACCACAAGCGTCGACTGATAAATCAATCATTTTTACAAATGGTCTGGAAGTCACTGGTGCCAGGCGGACGAATCATATTTGTTACTGATGACGAAACCTATTTCGCGTCAGCGTCAGAAGACTTCAAGGCCAGCAAGATGTTCGACATAGATTATGGCAATTGGGATGTTCCATTAACTACTTACCACCAACGGGCTAAGCGGCTAAATCACAAAGTTTCACAACTGAGCGCCACGAAAATCTAGATCTCAGCTAGGACGTTCTCAATTGCGTGCAGGATGTCGCTCCAATTGGTTGCAAATCCAGGATGTAAATCCAGCTCTGAAACCTTTGAGAACTCAATCCACTCGGCCAATTCAGCTTCTTCATTTACTTGAAATTCGACGTCTTTAGATGTGATTGCGATTACGGTGTGATAACTCCAGTCATCGTGGTCAGCCCAAATGTTGTCGTGAACAACTTCAACTAAATCTGGGTGAATCGACAACTCTTCTGACATTTCTCGCAAGGCTGATTCAATGGCAGTCTCATGAGAATCTCTGGCACCGCCAGGAATCCCCCATACTCGCCCACCATGAGTCCATTCGGCTCGCAATTGCATAAGAATTGATCTGGAAGTCGGGTCTAATAAGACCACACCTGCTGCGCCGAATCGGCCCCAATGTCGGGATCCACACTTGCACTCAATCCAGCCGTCGCCGTCTCGCTCTGCCATATGTAACAAATACCTTAAGAAAGAACGCCGGCATGGGCCAGTGCAAGTTGAACCAATACGTCTTGCCCACCAGTCATTTCAACGCGCACATTTTGTGAAATCGCTTCAGCGGGCGTAAGCCAGACTAAATCCAACGCATCTTGACTAGGCGCGCAATCTCCTTTCACGGGTACAACGTAGACCAAAGACACTGCATGCTGTCGCGGGTCGTGAAACCCCGATATTTCCGGATCTGGAAAATACTCAGCCACCGTAAATGGTGCGGGATTCGTTGGGATCTGCGGTAACGCAACTCCACCCAGATCCTTTTCAATATGTCGTAACAGAGCTTCCCGAATGCGTTCGCCATACAACACACGTCCGGATATCACCGCACGACTGATGGAACCGTCTGGACGCCCTCTTAATAGGAGGCCAATCTTTGTGACCTTACCGGTTTCGTCTACTCGGACTGGAATAGCGTCAATGTAGACGATCGGTAGTCGCTCTCGGATCTGTTCGAGATCCTGCGCAGTCAACCAAGCCGATTGCACATCAGTAATGTCAGTCACGATTTCATTATGTCAAGGCTGGTGGCAACTCGCGCGGTCATTGAGACTAGCCTTTGGCCCGTCGCCCACGACTAGGTTGTCTGCCCTGCGCGTGCCACCTTTGATCTCCAAATTCAACGTCGAGAGAAATTCCGAAGGCTTGCGACATAGGGTCACTGGCGATTATTTCTGGGAGTTGGCCTAGCGCAGATACTTGACCGGATTTGAGCAATAACGCATGTGTGAAATTAGGCGGAATCTCTTCAACGTGGTGAGTTACCAAAATTAGGCTTGGCGAGTCTTGATCGCCAGCCAGCTGTGCTAAGCGAGCTACCAAATCCTCTCGACCACCGACATCCAAACCAGCGGC